>JANLUG010000535.1:0-6130 GCA_031363335.1 Gammaproteobacteria bacterium | reverse complement strand
CGGGCGGCGCGGCGCTGTTTGCACCCGACCATTTGCGCGACAACTTCGCCGCGAGTGCAGATCATGGCGGCAGCGACGGCGACAGTCGCGGCATCCGATTTCTGGAATGGACATGGGATCCCGATCCGAACGATACGCTGTACACCGTCGACTATGCGTACATGCTGCGCGAGGCGGACGGTACGATGCGAGTGGAGCACGATCGCCACATCGAGGGTTTGTTTGCTCGCACTGAATGGTTGCGCATTCTCGCTGACGTCGGCTTCGAGGCGCGCGTGATACCGTTCGACCATTCGGATCTGGAACCTGGATCGTACGAATTGTTCATAGGGAGAAAAACGAGTTGAGCCCCATCGGAATTGCCGTGATCGCGTTCGGCTGCATTCTGGGCGGTGCCGTTGTCGGCCTGTTCCTGGGATCGAAGCTGCCCGATCACCACCTGGCCTCAGAGTCGAAGGACGTGGTGCGCCTGTCTATGGCAATGATTGCGACGTTGACCGCACTCGTGCTCGGCCTGGTCACCGCGTCGGCCAAGAGCGCGTTCGACAACGAAGATGCAGCGATCAAGCACACCTCGGCCAGCGTGTTGGCGCTCGACCGCATGCTGGCCGACTACGGCCCGCAGACGAAACCGATTCGCGACGAGTTACAACGCGCGCTGGCCGACCGATTGGCGGTGACGTGGCCGGAAAGCAACGCCAAGCCGGATCAGTCGGCGCCGGCGGGCGTTGCACCGAGCGAAGTGATCGTGCGCGAGATTCTGGCGCTAGCGGCGGAGACGGATTCTCAGCAGTGGTACAAAGCGCGCGCGCTCGATCTGAGCAGCGACATCCTGCAGGCGCGCTGGATCGTATTCGGCGGCACCGAGTCCTCGGTACCGCCGATGTTCCTCGTCGTGATCATCTGCTGGCTGACGGTTCTGTTCGGCAGCTTCGGGCTGTTCGCGCCGCGCAACGCCACGGTCACCGGGGCGTTGTTGATCTGCAGCCTGTCTGTTGCCGCGTCCATCTTCCTCATATTGGAAATGAACACACCGTTTTCCGGCGTGATGAAAATCTCCAGCGCCCCGATGCAATACGCCGTGTCGCACATCGCCCAGTAGATGAAAGAGCAGTTAGTCGAACAGCAACTGCAGCCGTGTGTAGTACGTCGTGTCGAGTTTGTCGCGATCCGGCGCCGGTTCGCTGTTGTAGTCGTTGTGCACGCCGAGGCGCAACGTCCATTCGCTCGCGCCGACCGGCATCGCAAACGACGAGTCGTGCGTCAGCAGGTAGTTGCTGAAGTCATCGAGAGCCGGTGCGTAGGCGAGGCTGTTGTCGAGTGTGAGCCACGGCTTGAGCTGCCAGTGGTGAGCAACGCCGCTGTCGAGCGTCACCGAACTATTGTCCTCGACATCGTTGTCGAACGACTCATGCCGATATCCAAGGCCGAGCCAGAATCGAAGCGTGCGGCCGTCGGTGTGGATCGGACGCCACGTTGCGCCTACAGCCGCGGTTGTTCGCAGATCGATGTCTTCGAACTTGTCCTTCTCGAGTTCGCCGCGCACGTACCAGCCCCAGGGGTCGTACATGTAGGCGGTATACGACGCACCGGCGATGGATTGATCCGACGTTTCGTCGCCGTCCTGCTCTGCGCGTTGATAAGAGCCGTAAAAACGCAGTTCGTCCAACTTGCTGACCAGCGCCATGTCGAGCAATACGTTCGTCGTCATCTCGTCCGAGTTGCCGGACTTGCCCGCGACGTCCGCGCCGACCTTGTATACCCAGTGGCGCGGGTCGAACAGCGACTCAATCGGCGGCTCCGCGCTCGGTAGCCACGACGCCTGTAGCTGCCCCAGCGCCGAAGTCGACGCCACGGTTTCGCCGGTGACGTGGATCTGCTGCTGGTCGATCACCGTCACGCCGGTGACGGTGGTGCTGTCGGTCAACTGTGTCGTCAAGGCCGCGTCGCTGGTTACCGATGCGACCTGATCCATCGCGACCGTCAGCGTTCCCGCGTACGTCGTCTTGAGCTCGACGATTTTCGGCGTGATCTTGTTGATGGTGCCGGTCAGACGCGCACCGTCGATGGTCGTCACGACATCGGCGTGCGCCAACGCGCTCAACGCCATGCATATCCACAAGGTTATTCGAGCGCCTGCTCGAAGATACTGCGATCTATTCATCCGCCTCTCCTGATGATCCTGAAGTGATCGTGCCCCTCGCACGCCCGGCAGGGTAAAGATCCCAGGTGAGAGGGTCAACGTCGAATTGCAGGATGTTCTGGCCGATCGGCGTACACTTGCACGTGAGTGAACGCGCCTGAGTGGAGGCGTTAGCAAGTGGCATCGAACTCCGTAAATCCACCGGCACCGATGGTGCGGCACAGGCTGATAGTCCGGCGCGCCGGCGCAACCGAGATCCTGATCGACTCCGGCGGCTTGCCGCAGTTCGTCACCGAGGATCGGCACACGGCCGAGGTCGATTACATCAACGCCGGCATGCAAGAACGGTTCGGGGTGCGAACGATCGTGTTGCGCAGCCTCGAACATTCCGATGTCGTGGCGGGGAGCATCGATCGGGCGCACGAACTCGAAGCCCTTGGTGCCGGCTCGCTTACGTCAGCGACGCTGCGGTGGCGATCGATCGACGCAATCGGATTGTTCGACGATGTCGCCGATCGCGCGGCATTCGCGCAATGGCAGCGCGAACGTCGCCTCGGTGTGGTCGACGGACGCGAGTGGACGCACAGCGGTTGGTTTGCGGAAGCGTGCAGCTGGATCGAACGCGCGTTGCGCGACGCCGGGCTCGGCGCGCCGCTCGAGATCGTCCAGCTTCGCAACTGGGCCACATCGAGTGTGCTGCGGGTGCGCACCGCCGGCGACGATTGCTACTTCAAGGCGCTTCCCGAAAGCGGCCGCGTCGAGGCGACGCTGACGCACTATCTGTCGCAGCGGTTTGCCGACGCCGTGCCGCGCATCATCGCGGCCGAGTCGGATCGTCGGTGGTTGCTGATGGCGGCCTGCCGTGGTCGCAAACTCGAAGCGATCGCCGATGTAGCCGTGTGGGAACGGGCAGCGGCGCGATATGCCCGCCTGCAGGTCGCATGCTTCAGTAGGGTCGGCGAGTTGACGGCGCTTGGATGTCCATCGCGCGATCTCGACGAGCTGGCGCGATCGATCGATGCGCTTGCGGGCGACGTGAGTGCGTTGCGGCCCGGCGCGCCCGATGGATTGACGCGCGACGAATATGATCGATTCGTGGCGATGGTGCCCGCACTGCGGCGCCGCTGCGGTGAACTGGCCGAGTGCGGAGTTCCGTATTCGCTCGAACACGGCGATCTGTGGCCCGGTAACATTTTTTGCGATGCCACATCGTGCGCCATCATCGATTGGGAGGATGCTGTCATCGCGCATCCGTTCTTCAGTCTCGCGCCGCTGACCGTCGGCATGATGAATGCCGGGTTGGGTGCATCGGGCAACGTTGCGCGCGTAGAGCGCGCATATGCGGCTGCGTTCGAATCGATTGCGTCACCGGCACAGCTGACGCGCGCGATCGAGCTCGCCGTGCCGCTGTGCTTCTTCGATATGGCGGCACGGTATCGCCGTCAGCGTCCGTCCATCGTGCGGTTGCATCCATGGATGCGCGACCTGGTGCCGCAAACGGTGCGGCTGGCGTTGTCGCGGTTGCGCTAGTGCCGCGTCAGTGGATCTCGGCTGCGTCGCCCCAGGCCCTGCGCAATCGATCGGCATCGAAGCCGGGCTCTTTGGACGCATCGATGATCACCTTCTCGCGGCGCGCGATTTTTTGTGCGGCGGCGAGCACGTCGTTTGCTACGTCCCAAGGGATGACGACGGCGCCGTGCTGGTCGGCATGAATCAGATCGCCGTCGCGCACGCGCATGCCGGCGACGCTGACGGCCTTGCCGAAATCGACGACGTGCACGAAGGCGTGCGACGGACCGACGCGGTTGGCGAGCAACTGGAATCCTTCCGCGCACGCGGGCAGATCGCGGACGCTGCCGTCGGTGATCACGCCGCGGCAACCGAGGCCGCGGTGCACGTGCGTGTTGACCTCACCCCAGAATGCACCGTAGCCGCCGTGCGGCGCGTCGAGGTCCTGGATCACCACCACGCTCGGTTTCGGACCTGCGTCGATGTAAGCGTAATACGCATCGTTCAGATCGCGCGCCGCGGCGCCCGCGAGATCGGACGGATGCATCGCGCGGATCGTCGCGGTGCGGGCGACCGCAACCACGCTCGGCAGACCGGGCCGCACGCAGACGAGTGGCTCGACCGTGAATCCCCAACCGCGCCGCTGGGGCGCCAGCAGCTCGAGCGCGTTGCAAACGGTCGGTGTATCGAGTCCGCGCAGGTTCTCGATCAGCGTCGGATTGAGCTGGGTCACGGCGATGGATCTCCGAATGGGAATTGAACAGGCGGCGACCATAGTCGCGGAATCGTCGTTTATCGGCAATTCGCAAGGCATGCGAGGCGATCGAAATCGGGATCTTGGATTACACTTCGCGGGTGGTTAGACATCTGAACGACATTCATCCGAACGGCAGGCATCTGAACGGCAGGGAGTCGACGCGCACGTGAGCGATCGCGCGATGCTGCTGCGCTTCACGCTGGCCATGCTGCTGGTGCTGCTGGTTCCGGCGGCGCTGTCGATCGCCTATCTGAACCTCGGTGATCTTCCCGCAGAGCACGCCGGCTTTGCGCACGTGCCGCTGTGGTCGATCGTGTATTTCGTCGTCGCCGCTGCGGCGATCGTGGCGGTGTTACGACGCAGCCTGTTGGGTCAGATCGCGGCATTGTCGGAGGGCCGGCCGACCCAGTTTGCGTCGCTACGCCGCCTGACGATCGAGGCCGTCGTCGGCATCGTGCTCTACGTGATCGGCGGCGTCACGATGATCGGGATGGAGGCTAGCGGCGCATCGTTACCGCCACCGGTAGTGATCGGCGTGGTCGCAATGATGATCATCTACATCCTGATCCCGACATTCTTGTATCTGCAGGACCTGTTCGGACGCCACTTCGGGCGGTTTGCCGAAGGACGCGCGCTGGTGCCCACGCGGATGCGCATTCTTGCCGTCGGCGTCGGCAATTCGTTCGTGGCGTGCACGTCGTTTCTGCTGGTGCAGGCGACCTTCGTCGGCACGGTGACGGTCGACGCATGGATCATCTGGGCGTCTGTTCTCGCTTATGCCGCCGGCGTCAGTTACGTCGCGTATGCGGGCTTCGCGGCAAGTGTCGCACCGCTGGAGGAGGCGCTCGAAACGCGCTCGAACGATGTCCGCTTGTTGCAACCGCGCTCGCTCGACGAAGTGGGCGCGATGATGTATCGCCTGAAGGAGTTGCTCGACACCAGCAGCGCGGCGCAGCGCGAACTGCGCGCGAGTGAGGCGAAGCTGCGCATGTTCGCTGAATCCGCTTCGGACTATTTCTTCGAGCTCGACACGGACCTGCGGTTCAGCTACTTCTCCGACCGCTTTCGTGAGATCACCGGTCTTGATCCGTCGATCCTGATCGGCCGACCCGCCTTGGAGATGCGCGAGGAATACCGGTTCGAGTACGGCACGGATCGTCCGACCGATCTCGCGGCGCACCGCCCTTACCGCGACTTCAGATTTACGGTGCGTGATCGCGAAGGAAAAGCACTGCACTTGCAATCGAGCGCGGTACCGTATTTCGACGAAGCCGGACGTTTCTGCGGCTATCGCGGGACCGGCACGAACATCACCGAGATGGTCGAGGCGCAGCGCGCGTTGCGGGTGAACCAGGCCGAACTTGCGCAGGCGCAGAAGATGGAGGCGGTCGGCCAATTGACCGGCGGCATCGCGCACGACTTCAACAACCTGCTGACGGTAATACTCGGCAATCTGGAACTGTTGAACATTCACGCTGCTGATCAACCGAAGTTGCTGCGACACATCGGATCGGCCACGAGCGCGGCGACGCGCGGCGGCGCATTGACGCAACGGCTGCTCGCATTCTCGCGACGCCAGGCGCTGCGCCCGGTGCCGGTGGATGTCGCGGAACGATTGCGCGAAATGGAAGAACTGCTGGATCGAACGCTGGGCGAAGACATCCGTATTGAGGTGACCGCGGAGCGTGACTTGTGGAAGTGTATGGTCGATCCGAACCAGC
>JANLUG010000531.1:0-2511 GCA_031363335.1 Gammaproteobacteria bacterium | reverse complement strand
GCCTTGACCGGCGAACTGTTGCGTGCGTCGGGCCTCGATGTCGGCGTGGGCGGGAATCTCGGCGAAGCGGCGCTCGATCTCCTTCAGCCCGACCGCGATGCGTATGTGCTCGAGCTGTCGAGCTTTCAGCTCGAACGGTTGAACGTCGGGCGTTTCTCGGTTGCGGCAAATTTGAATGTCACGCCGGATCATCTGGATCGATACTCCGATGTGGCGAGCTACGCTGCCAGCAAGCAGCGCATATTCGAAGGTTGCGACGTCGCGATCTACAACCGGGCAGACTCGCTGACCACTCCGAGAACCGCCGTAGGTCGACTGGTATCCATAGGTCTCGATGCGCCTGTGCGAGACGGTTGGGGAATAGTGGAGCACCGCGGTGCGCGCTATCTCGCGACGACGGATGAACGACTTCTGAGCGTCGACTCACTTGGAATTCACGGCAAGCACAACGAGTTCAACGCACTCGCGGCGATGGCGCTGGCGGCGGCCGCGGGCGGCAAGCCGTCATCGTGGATGCAGACGCTGCGCGATTTCAAAGGTCTGGATCACCGATCCCAAACGGTGGCCGTCGTCGACGGCGTTACCTACATCAACGATTCCAAAGCAACGAATCTTGGCGCGTGCGTGGCGGCACTCGAGGGCCTGGGAGATGAGCGGAGGCACATCGTTCTGATTGCGGGCGGCGACGCGAAGAACGCCGATCTCTCGCCGCTGCGTGAACCGATATCGAAATACGTCCGGCATGTCGTCACGCTCGGCAAGGACGCGCAGGCGATCGAATCTGCCGTTGCGGGCGTGGTACCGGTGCACCGCGTTGCCACATTGCCTGAGGCCGTTCTCAAATCCCGAACGCTCGCGCGCACCGGCGACCTCGTGCTGTTGTCGCCGGCGTGCGCCAGCCTCGACATGTTCAAGAATTTCGAAGCGCGCGGCAGAGAGTTCGCTGCTGCGGTGCTGGAGTTGAGGCCATGAGTCGGCAGTGGGACTACTCACTGATGATGTTATGGCTTGCCGCCGTGACGGTCGGATTCGTGATGGTCGCGTCTGCGTCGTACCCGATGGGGTTGAAGAGCGGCGCGCCGGCGCACTTCGTGATTCGGCACGGCGTTTACCTGTTCGGAGGCGCGATCGCGCTGTGTGTTTGTGCCGTAGTCCCGCTGCGTCTATGGCTGGCCATTCATCGTCCGCTGTTGATTGCGTCGCTGCTGCTGACAGCGATGGTGTTCTTGCCGGGCCTCGGCCACGCGGCGAAGGGCAGCAGCCGTTGGATCGGCATGGGACCGTTTTCGATTCAGTCGGCGGAAATTGCGAAGTTCGCGCTGGTGGTCTACCTCGCGGGCTATCTCACGCGGAACCAGGCGGCACTGTCCACGGACGCGATCGCATTAGTGAGGCCGTTGGCGTTGGTGGGACTGCTGTGCATGTTGCTGCTGCTCCAACCCGACTTTGGTTCGGTCGTCGTTCTGGCGGCGGTTACGGGCGGCGTTCTGTTCCTTGCCGGCGCTCGCTTGCGCCACTTTCTATTGATCGTCTTCGTTGCGAGTTTGCTGCTGGCGGTGTTGTCCGTGCTGCAGCCGTATCGATTACAGCGCATGGTCACGTTCCTCGATCCCTGGGCTGATCCCTTCCGAAGCGGGTATCAGCTCACGCAGGCGCTCATTGCGTTTGGCCGCGGTGATCTTTTCGGTCTCGGTCTCGGCGCCGGCATTCAGAAGCTCAGCTACCTGCCGGAAGCGCACAACGACTTCATCTTCGCCGTGATCGCCGAAGAACTGGGACTCGTGGGTGCGCTGGTCGTATTTGCGTTGCTGATCGCACTGGTGTTGCGGATTTTCCGAATCGCCGCGGACGCGCTGGAGGATGGCCGTCCGTTCGCAGGATACGTTGCATACGGCACGGCGCTGCTGCTCGGAATTCAGTGTGTCATCAACGTCGGAGTCAACACCGGTACGCTACCTACAAAGGGTCTGACGCTGCCGTTCATCTCGTACGGCGGTAACAGTCTGATCGTGTGCTGCGCCCTGCTTGGACTTGTGCTGCGCGTGCAACTCGAGCGCGGGAGGACACGTTAAGTGGTCATCCAGGTGCCAGAGATGCGGCGCGTGCGACAGATCCATTTCGTTGGGATCGGCGGTTCCGGCATGTGCGGCATCGCCGAAGTGTTGTTGAACCAGGGCTATCGCATTTCAGGATCCGACATCGCGCGTTCCACGACGGTGAACCGACTCGTGCAACTCGGCGCCAGCGTGGCGATTGGCCACTGCGCCGACAATATCGCCGGTGCAGACGTCGTTGTTGTATCGAGTGCGGTGGCAGCAACCAATCCGGAATTAGTTGCTGCCCACGCAGCGCGGATTCCGGTTGTAGCGCGAGCGGAAATGCTCGGTGAGTTGATGCGTTACCGCCACGGTATCGCCGTTGCTGGAACGCACGGCAAGACGACGACTACGAGTCTGATCACGGCGATCTTCAAAGCGGCCAACCTCGATCCGACGTTCGTGATCGGCGGGC
>JANLUG010000529.1:0-1932 GCA_031363335.1 Gammaproteobacteria bacterium | reverse complement strand
ATACGCCTGCATATCATCGGAGATTTGTTTGTAGATGGACTGGAACGGGTCGATGCCGGGCGGTACGTTTGCGTCGTATGCATATTTGCTGGAAAGCGATTCGTATTTCTTCGTGAACCACTGTTTGCCGCTCGCATCGATCACCGTCGCTTCGAGCTGCAGGCGCGCGCCGTCGGAATTCAGGATGGTGCCGCCGACGATGACATCCACCGCGTTCGTCGTTTGTGGAACGACGCGTACCGCGCCCCAGTTGCCGGTGCTCTGCAGCAGGTTCTTCAGCGTATAGGCGATGAAGTTGCCTTCCGCGCGACGCACGTCGGGTGAGATGCTCTGTTTGATCTGTTCGTCGTAGTCGTTCGGGATGTTGGCGGCGAATACGGCGACGCCGACGTCGAGCAACAGCGCTTCAGGAACTGCGGTGGTCGCTTGCTGCGGTGGCGTCAGATCGACCGAGCGCACGGTCTCGCTGACGCAAGCCGTCACGCACAGAAACGCGGCCGCCAGACCGAGGTACCGGGTCGAGCGAGGCATTGAGCCGATCCAACGACTATTTGCCGGCTTTGTAGCGACGGTATTCCTCCCAGAGCTTCTCTTTGAGGACTGGATCGGATTCGTCCATCGCCGCTTCGCGCAACTGTCGGGCGACGACGTCGTCGGCGCGCGAGTCGGCTACGTCCGACGGCATGCTGGCGACCTCGGCATTCTTCTGCGACGGCATCGGCGGAGCGGGCAGTCCTGCGCCACCCGGGATTGCGCCGACATCGGGTAGAGCGCCACCGCTACTGCCGCTGCCACCGCCCGCGCCGCCCCGCGAAGAACCGCTACCGCCGCCGCCACTCGCGCTTCCGGAACCGGTCCCTTTGCTCGAAGCGCCGCCGGCCCCGGCCGTCGTTGCGTCGGTGGGATCTTCGATCGTGCCGGCGCCTTCATTGGCGTGCGCCAGGATCGTGCCGCGTTCCGCGAGAATCGTTCCATCGAAGTCTTTCAGTGCTTTGTCGAGTTCGCCGTCGCCGCCGCGGCCTTCGCCGTCGGTGCCGGACGCGCCCGCGGTTTGATCGCCGCTGGCGCCGCCGTTGCCGTCTTGAGTGCCGCTGCTGCCCGACGGACTGTCGGCCGTTCCGGTTTCTCCATCGGCGCCCGTGCCGGTTTCGCCCTTCGCAACATCTGCCTCGGTACCCGCGCTTCCCGGCTGGGTACCATCGCCGCCTTCACCCGTGCCATCGGGTTTGCCGTCGGGTGCGCCCGGCGCTCCGCCGGATTTCGGGTCGAAGGTCGGTTGGCCCGGGCTGCCCGGCTGGCCGGATGACGCCGTCGGCGTGCTGGGTGATCCCGATGATGAACCGGACGAGCCGGATGACGGCGACGTCGGTCCGGAGGATCCCGGTGATCCCGACGACGGGCTCGGCGAGCCGGAGGAACCCTGGCTGCCTTGGCTTTTCGATGGACTGGGTGAGCCGGGCGACCCTGACGACGGCGATGAGGGGCTGCCCGAAGAGCTGGGCATGCTCGGCGGTTGCGGTTGGCTGCTCGACGACGGCGATTGGCAGCCTCCGAGCAGGCCGACGGATGCTACCAGCACACACGCGCTGAGCCGCTGGATGGTGTTCGTCACTGGATCCTCCTGCCCGCCGTGGAAGCTGGGCGCGACGCCGTTTTACGGACCAAATCATAGTGCATTTGAGCATCGATCCGAAATCGAGTTCACGCTCGTTTGCTGTGCCAACGATCGAGCGTCCGATGGGTTGACGTGTCACGACAGAAATACTTGGAAGCCGTGGGTCACCCCGCGGGTGGTGCTGCGTCATCGGCCTTCTGTTCGTCCGTCTTCTTTTCGCTGTTGGCAGTACCTTCCGGGCGCGGGTAATAGATGAACGTGTGGCGATAGACCTGATTCGGCGATGCGACCGGATTGTCGCCGTCGAAACGCGGACG
>JANLUG010001018.1:0-3128 GCA_031363335.1 Gammaproteobacteria bacterium | reverse complement strand
TGGGACGATATCGTCGATGCCGGTTACGTGATCATCGGCAGCCCCGACGAAGTCGCCGAAAAGCTTCGTGAGGTATGCGTCAACCTCAATGTCGGCCATCTGATGCTGTTGCTGCAGTTCGGCAACATGGGCCACGACCTCGTCCGCCAGAACACGAAGCTGTACGCCGAGAAGGTGTTGCCGCAACTGCGCGATCTGTTCGACGACGAATGGGAAGACCGCTGGTGGCCGAAGCCGCTCGAGCACCGGGCCGTGCCGAGGGCGGTCGCCTGATGCCGGTGGTGAAGTCGTCGTCCGTCTCCGTTGCCGGTCACCCCTGTCGCGTTCTCGTCGCAGGCGAAGGATCTCCCGTCGTCTACTTCGCCGGTGTCGGTGGCTTGCCGCGGTGGTCGCCGTTTCTCGACGCGCTGTCCGCAACACATCGCGTGATCGCGCCGTCGCTGCCGGGGTTCCCAGGAGCACCGGATTTCCGTCATCTCGACGAGTACCACGAATGGGTGGTCGCTGCTCTCGAACTGCTCGAAGCGCTGGACGAAGCACCGGTCGACCTCGTCGCCAACTCGGTCACCGGTCCGCTGGCCGCCGAGGTGGCGGGCATCGCGCGCGATCGTATTCGTCGCCTCGTGCTGATCGCGCCGTTCGGAATGTATGACGACGCCGATCCGACCACCGACATCTGGGCACAACGCCCCGGCCCCGACGTGCTACCCACACTACTGTGCAATGCGCCCGATCAATGGAAGCAGCTCTGGGAAATGCCTTCAGGGGAAGATCCCGTCGAATGGGGCATCTACCTGACTCGGGCAATGGAGGCAGCGGCTAGATACCTCTTTCCGATGGGCAATACCGGAATCGCGAAGCGTCTCTATCGCATCCATCAACCGACACTGCTCGTTAAGGGCGCGGATGATCGCGTAATACCGGCCTCGTATCAGCAGCAATTCGCCGCGCGCCTCGGTGGGCCTGTTGTAAAGCACACCATTGCGTCTGCCGGACATCTGGTCGACCTCGATCAACCGGTTGAACTCGCTCGCCAGATCAACGCGTTTCTTGTCGACCAGCAATACTGAACCGAGGATTTCATGGCATTTGCACCCTTCGATCTGACGGGCAAAGTGGCGCTGATCACCGGCGGCAACAGCGGCATCGGCTTGGGTATGGCAGAAGGCATCGCCCAGGCCGGCGGTGATGTGTCCATCTGGGGAACGAATCGCGACAAAAATGCGGCAGCCGTGGAACAGCTGGCCGGTTACGGCACGCGAATATCGGCGCATGTCTGCGATGTGGCTGACGCCGATGCAGTGGCCACGGCATTCGCCGCCACATTAGAGACGCACGGTCGCGTCGACGGCTGCTTCGCCAACGCCGGGATCGGGGGGCGCGGTCAGCCGTTCGAACAAATGTCCTTCGACGAGTGGCGCCGCGTCATGTCCGTGAACCTCGACGGCACATATCACACGTTCCAACGCGCGGCGGGCCACATGCGCGAGCGTTCGGAAGCCGGTGACCCCGGCGGGCGTCTCGTGGCAACGGCAAGCCTTGCGGCCATCTCCGGCCAAGCGCACGGCGAACACTACGCGGCGTCCAAGGGCGCGCTGGTGTCGATGATCAAGGCGCTCGCGGTCGAGTACGCCCGCCACGGCGTCACGGCGCATACGATCCTGCCCGGATGGATCGAAACCGCGATGACGGCGCCGTCGTTCGGCTACGGCAAGTTCGTCGACAACGTGATGAAGCGCATCCCGGCGCGGCGTTGGGGGCAACCGGAGGATTTCGCCGCGATCGCCGTGTACATCATGAGCGACGCGAGTGCGTATCACACCGCCGATACGTTCCTGATCGATGGCGGCTACTACAGCTTTTAGCGCGAGGCGATATTCAATGATTCAGGCGGTGTTGTGGGACTTCGGCGGTGTGCTGACGACCAGTCCGTTCGATGCGTTCAACCGGTTCGAATCCGAACACGGATTTCCGAAGGACTTCATCCGCGGCATCAACGCGACGAATCCGGAGCACAACGCGTGGGCCAGGCTCGAATCCAGTGCGATTTCGCTTGCGCAATTCGATGCGGAATTCGAAGCCGAAAGTCGCGCTGCCGGCCACTCCATTAGGGGGCAGTCGGTCATCGACTTGCTCTCCGGCGACCTGCGACCGCGCATGGTCGAGGTGCTCGTCTCGTGCAAGCAGCGTTTCAAGGTGGCGTGTCTGACGAACAACGTGAAATCCGGCGAAGGACCGGGCATGGCGAGAAGCAGCGAGCGCGCCGCTCAGATGCAGAAAGTCATGGCCTTGTTCGACCTCGTGCTCGAGTCGAGCAAGGAAGGTATTCGGAAGCCGAACCCGGCCTTCTACTTGCGTGCGTGCGAACGGTTGCGCATCAAGCCGAACCAGGCGGTCTTCCTCGACGATCTCGGCATCAACCTGAAGCCGGCGAAGGATCTCGGCATGACGACGATCAAAGTCACATCGGAAGACCAGGCCATCGCAGAGTTATCCGACGTGCTGAAAATCGACTTCAAGGCTTAACGAGCTGCCGCAGCCGCGTTGCAGCTTCCTCAGGCGATAGATCGCGCTGCGCCTCGGCCAACATCTCGAAGCCGACCATGAATTTGCGCACCGCGGCCGAGCGCAACAGCGGCGGATAAATGTGCGCGTGCAACTGCCAGTGCGGGCCGTGATCGCGGCCGCGGCCGTGCCAGCCCATCGAATACGGAAACGACACGTCGAACAGCCGATCGTAGGCCGGTAGCAGTTGCGCGAGGATTCTCGCCAGGTCGGCGGTATCAAGCGGGTCGAGATCCTCGAAGCGGGCACGGTGTTCGAGCGGCAGCACCAGCGTCTCGAATGGCCACGCGGCCCAATAAGGCACGACGACCAGCCAGCGATCCGTGTGCGCCACCACGCGCTGTCCACGGGCCAGTTCGCGGCGCGCATAGTCGAGCAGCAGGATGGGCGCTGACGCCGAGGCACCGCCGCTCGTCGTATACGCCCGCTGCGCTTCGTCTTCGCGCGCGGCCAGCGCGGGCACCGTGGACGTCGCCCATACCTGCCCGTGCGGATGCGGGCTCGAGCATCCCATCAGGGCGCCCTTGTTCTCGAAGATCTGCACCCACGGGTGTGCGTGGCCG
>JANLUG010000514.1:0-7046 GCA_031363335.1 Gammaproteobacteria bacterium | reverse complement strand
TCTGCGGGCGGCGCGGACGTCGCCGTCAGGCCAACCAGTGTCCCGTTGGTGTCGAATAGCGGACTGATCTCCGGACACAGGTCGAGCTCGAGCGCCACTAGGCTGCCGTTCAGGAACAGCTGCACGGTATTCGCAATCGCTTCGATTCCGAGCAACGGTATGTCTTCGACGGGCCACACCCAGTGGAATGCGAACGCCATATGCGTGCCCTGATCCAGCGGATCGTAGACAAAGTTGATGCACGCTCCAGTAGCGCCGGCTGGGCACGACGTCGACACGACGTACGGCACGACCACGCAAGCCGGTGCAGCGGAGCCCCCTACTGCCGTGGGCGATGGATCAGCTACGTTGTTCAGCCGCGTGCCGTTGAATGCCAGCCCGCCAGCACCTGACGTTGAAAACGAATTGTTGCTCTCGACACAGCCCAGATCGCCGTGCGGCACGACCTGGAACGATTGCGAACTGACGGAACCATATCCTGTGGCCGACGCCGTCAGTACGCAGGCTCCGGCGGCGGCGCCCGTGTAAGCCAGGTTCACCGTGCCGGATGCATTGGTCGTTAGGGTGGCGCTGCCGGTCGTGGTCGCACAGCTCGGGGGAGAGGCGCTCACCGACACAGCCACCGCGGGCGCCCCCGCTCCATCCCGCTGCAATTGCACACTCACCGGAGCGCCGGCCGAATTCAACGGCGTGCCCGTGATCTGCGAGGCGACGAACGCGTCCCTCGGCGGCGTCACGAATTGAATCGAGCAATTCGGCGACGACGACGTAACGTAAGGTCCCGGTGGGAGCGTGAAAGACTGACTAACCGATCCCGGAGAGCCGGTCCACGCGTACGCAAACCAGTTGATCGACAGCGGAGTACATTGGTTGTTGACCTGCACATTCAGCGTGACCGTGACGGCAGTCTTCGTCGGAATTTGCTTGAGGAAAACGCACTTCCCCGCGGTGGAGTCGCAGCTGCCCGCGGTGCCGTTCGCCGAAGCGCCGGTAACGCTGAAATAAGGCGACGTCGTCCAGTCGAGCTCGAACGAGTTCGCATTCGAATTGCCGGTGTTGGTGATCAGGGCGGAGACCGTCGTCGTGGCACTTGTCAGCGTCGCGGGGGTCACCAACAAGCTGATCGACTTGCCGGCGGCGGTGGCCGGTAGAGCGAACGCCGCCAGCCACGACAGCAATCCGGCGCGCAGCGCGAACGAAACGGCGGCAGTAAAACCCAACTTCTTCGATTGCATGTGAGATTCCTGAGGCAGAAACAAATTTCTTTGTGCGGCGCTCCGAAGCTCGCCGCACCATGACCAGGGAGTTGTCCGAACACCGTGGAAAACCGTTTTCACAAGGCCGCGTTACGAACGCTGTTTCTGCGGCCCCCCTAACCGCGCGATCGACTCTGACGTTCGATTCACCGCGGGCGTTCGATTTTGGAATCGTACACAAGCGCGCGACGCGACGGAAGGCGATTGACGCAGCGTGCTACAACAACATTACACGGCCGCCTCGCCCTCAGTTGGTGCGCGGAGCCTCGTCCTCGATCCAGCGGAAGACTTCGTCGAGTCGTTCTCGCCGCTCCGGCGCCAGAAAAGCGAAGTTCAAACCGCGCTCGGTGAACTCCCAGTAGTGCGGCCGCAGTTCGACTTCGAGCTCCTTCTTCAACCGCAACAACCGGGGCATACGTTCGCCGGCAAGGTCGCGGCAGATCCGTCGCGCGCGGGTCTCGTCGCCACGAACGGAAAACAGCGTCGCGAGCTGCAGCTGCGCTTTGCGCACGCCGAGCAGGCTCTCCTCCTGGGTTTCGCTGCGGATCTCCAGATCGAGATCGAGCACGATCGTCAGCAGGTCGTCGGTCAGGCGCGGCGCATGCTCGAGGCTGGATTCGACGAGACGCGTGAGGTCGCCCGCGGCAGTCTCCAACAGAAACGATTGGCCGCGCTTGTGCGCCATCTGGCCGTAGAACTTGAAGTATCCGGCGATCTCCAACACCGAGCTGTCGACGCCGTCCCGCATCAGCGCCTCGGTCATCAGCCAGTATTCGTTCATTACGTAGTAGAACGTGCGATTGTCGGCCGCGTTGATCGACGTGCGCAGATAGCTGTTGAAGCAGCGGATACACAGACTGAGCAAGTCGCTGTGGCGTTTGCCTTCCTGCACGCCGACCCGACCGGTGTTGATCGCAATCAGGTTCGCCACTTCGCGCGCATCCGGCACGCAATGCGTCATCAGCGACAGATACTGGCGGAACATCTTCACTTCCAGCCACAACCGCTGCTGCTCGACTTCCAGCAGGACGCTACGCGCCAGCGATACGAAGTCCGGATCGTCGGCCACCGGCCCCTCCACGGCGAACCATGATTCGGGCAGCGCGGGACGTAGCGCTTGATAGTCCAACACGAGATCCTTCAGCGCCTCGACACAGGCCATTGCGATGCTGCGGTCGCTTTGCTCCGTCGCGCTGCGCGCGACGTCCTGCAGCTCGTCAACCGCTTCGAGCACCCTGCGTTTGACGGCGGCGCTCGGGTCGCGCTGCGCGCGCTGCACGAATTTGTACGCGGAGCCTTTGATCTTCTCGATGATCGACAGCGGCGAGAGGAACCGGAACACAAACGTGAAATACGGCAACAGCATCAGCAGACAGATGGTCACCAGCGTCAGCGTTACGCCGAACGCCGCGCCCGGCAGGTGTGCCGTCTCGCCGGTCACCCGGCTGACGCCGACCCACACGCACTGCAATGTCGTCACCACGAACAGCGACATCGCCGCGATATTGATCGGCTCGCTTATGAACAGCAGCGTGATCCGATAGTTGTACCGGGTGGCGGCCAGCTCGACGATGATCGCCGACACCGTGATCGCAATAGCGAGCAACCCGGCCATCACCTGCGACGCGCTGAGCAGAATGCTCGCTTCCGCGTCGTGATCGAAGCGCGCCAGCCAGCCGATAGGGTCGTTGAACACGGCCATGCCGACGCCTTCGAACAGCGCGCTCGCCGCGAAGATCACGAACGTTCCGATCGCGAGCAGAACGAACGTCAGCGCCGGAATACCGGCGGCGAGATTACTCGAGCGGACGCGTACCGGCGTCACGCTGGCATGCTCGGCGCGTGTCGATGCATCGAGGCTCCTGCAGTACCAGTGAATGGATGGCGCGCCATCTTGCCCGAAAAAGCGTCCGGCCTGCAGCCCACTCCGGCGTGGTTCCATCGCGGTGCCATCCGCCCTGCCATCGATGTTCTAATGCGCGACGAACCGTTCTCAAGAATCAGGAGCGCCGCCGCATGCTGAACAAACTCGACGACTATCCCATTCATCAAACGCCGGAACCGATCGCGCATGCGGCAACCAGTGATCGCAACGTCTACGACCGCACCTGGTTCAACGGCTACTCCGGCGATGGCTCGTATTACTTCGGCATCGGCATGGCGATCTACCCGCATCGCGGCATTCTCGATTGCGCGTTCAGTGTCGTGCAGCGCGACGGCCGCCAACACTGTTTCTACGGCTCGCGCCGCGCACCGATCGAACGCACCGACATGCAGGTCGGGCCGTTCCGCATTGAGGTCGTCGAACCGCTTAAGCGCACGCGCGTCGTGCTCGACGACAATACCAGCGGCATCGCGTGCGACCTGACGTTCTCGGCGCGCAGCGCGGCGATTCAGGAAGCGCGGCAGACGTTGTGGTCCGGCACCCGCCGCGCAATGGACGCCACCCGCTTCGATCAGTTCGGCCGCTGGTCCGGTGTCGTGCGGCATCCCGACGGCGAGATCAAGGTGAACGAATGTTATGGCACGAAGGATCGGTCATGGGGCGTGCGCGGCGTCGGTGAACCGGAGTCCGGCGGCGCACCCGTGATACCGGGCGGCATTTTTTTCCTGTGGGCGCCGCTGTTCTGGGAAGACCACATCACGCACGCGATCTTCTTCGACAGCGGCAACGGCGAAGCACTCGTTCGCGAAGGCATCGTGGCGCCGTTGTATCCGAGCGAAGCGGCGGTGCCGGACGTGCAGAACAGCAGGGACGAACGCATGGCCACCGCGCGGCATCGCGTGAAGTACCACCGCGGCACCCGCCTCGCATCGTCCGCCGAGATCGATCTCGTGAATCTCGAGGGCGAAACGCGAACCATCTCGATGGAGCCGATTCTGAAGTTCCAGATGAAAGGCCTCGGCTACGGTCATCCCGAATGGGGCCAAGGCATGTGGAAAGGCGAGCAGGCGCTCGGCCACGAATCGTTCGACCCGCGGCAACTGGATACTCTGGCACGCGAGAACCTGCATGTTCAGCAGGTCGTCATCGCAACCGATGGAACGCGCAAAGGCATCGGCGTGCTGGAGCAGGTCGTCGCCGGTCCGTACGCGCCCGGAGGATTCAAGGAATTCTTCGACGGCGCCAAGACCTGATCCGTTGAAACACAGATTGCGCGACGTAATCGCATCGAGCTTCCTCCACAAGGCGCCAATTGCGAGACCTATCCAGATTTACGGCCGGCCGGCGTGCGGAGTGGTAACCGTCGCGATCAACAGCTTGCCCTTCGGCGTTTCCGCCGCCTCGTGCGCGATCGATGTTTGCGCGGTCAGCATGAACAGCGTCCGCCCATCGTCGCCGCCGAGCATGCACGCATAACATTGCTGGCCGGTGTCGATCACCTCGAGCACTTTGCCGCCTTTGGCGATCAGCACACATTCGGGCGCGATCGGGTTTGCGATCCAGATGTTGCCGTCTGCATCGAGCGCGATTCCGTCCGGTACCCGCGGCGACGTGGAGGCCCAGACTCGACGGTTCGTCAATGTGCCGTCGGCACCCAGGTCGAACGCAGTCAGCGTGCTGCCGAGCGTTTCGCCGACGATCAGCGTCTTACCATCCGGCGTGATCACCGAGCCGTTGGGAAAGTGCATGTCGCTCGCTGCAACGCGCACCGTTCCATCCGGCAACACACACGCGAGCTTCGCCGTCGGGTGATCGCTGATGACCGATTGCACGCCGCGCGCTTCCATCTCGGCATCCAGGTCGAAACCGAAGTTGCCGACGTAGGCACGGCCCGTGGCGTCGACGACCATGTCGTTGCAATGGAAGCCGGCAATTCCGTTGAGATCGGCGTGCACGGAAATCTTGCCGTCCTTCGTTCGGCGCAATACCTGCCGTTTCGTCATCGATACGATCAGCATCGAGCCGTCGGGCATCCAGCCCAGGCCGGACGGACGGTCGTCGATTTCGATCTCCGCACGCAGATCGCCCGCGAGCGATACCGATTTCACCGCGTGCGCGTAGAAATCGCTGAACCACAAGCGTCCGTCGTGCCAGCGCGGACCCTCACCGAAGTAGATTCCTTCTGTTAGAACTCGAGTTGCCCGCCCCATGTTTTCTCCCGTGCGTTTTGGTTGACTGCGCCGCAGCTTAAATCAATTTGGGTAACACCCGTTCCGTGAGCAGCATGAACGTCTCGTGGCTGAGCGGCGATGCGATGAGATAGTCGAGGCCGATCGTTTCGCGCAGCTCGATCAGTTTGTCGGCCACCTCTTCGGGCGTCCCGTAGATGATCGTGTCTTCCATGTAGCGCTCGATCGGATCACGGCCGCTCGCGTCGACGCCGCGGGCGTATGAGGCGATCGTCCATTGCGCGCCTTCGCGTGCCGTGGCAATCGCGGCGTCGCGCGTTTTACCGATTGCGAGCAGGCGCGCGATCGGCAGTTCGCGGCCTTTGTCGGAAAATCCGTGTGCCGCCAAGGTCGCGCGGTACGTCGCTCGTTTCACGCCGATTTCCGCGTGTGACGAATGCGGATCCTGAAGAATCGAATGTCCCATTTCCGCCGCGGTTGCTACCGCCTCGGGCGAACTCGCCGCCATCCAGAACGGCGGGCTCGGACGCTGCACCGGCTGTGGCAGCACTTCGATGTCGTGCACCTGCCAGAACTTCCCCGCGTGCGAGAAGCGCTCGCCGCGCCACGCCTTCGAAACGATTTCGACGCATTCGTAAAGCCGCGCGCGGCTGTCTGCGATGTCTACTTCAAACGCTCGGAACTCGGTCGAGTCGAAGCCTCGGCCCGCCCCCCAGTTCAGTCGTCCTCCGGAGAAGATGTCGAGCATCGCCAGCTCTTCGGCGAGGCGCAGCGGATGATAAAAGCCCGCGAGCGTCACAGCGGTGCCGATGCGCAGGTGTTTCGTGCGCGCGGCGATGTGCGTTCCCATCAGCGTCACCGACGGGCACACGCTGTATGTGTTGAAGTGGTGCTCGGCAAGCCAGACGCAGTCGTACCCCGACTTATCCATGATCTCGATGCGTTCGAAGGCGCGCTGATAGACCACTTCGAGCGGAATCCGGCGCGACCATGAGAAGAATTGCAGCACGCCGAACTTCACGATTCACCTCCACCGGATGCCCGCGCCCTGCCGGCATCGCGCGCCCGCTGCAGCAGCGTTCGCAACAGGCGTCGCAAACTGTCGCGCGCCTGTTCCGGCTCACCGAGCGCCGGCAGTACATCGCCGATCGCCTCTAACGTCGACACGTAGTCGCGGCGCGGCTCTTTGCGCAACTTACCGTACATCGACGGCTCCCTAGGCGTCAGCACGACCCGCGGCTGCCGCAAGAGCCACGCGTTGCGCCACCACAACGTCTTGGCCTGACTCCAGGTTCCGTCGAGCACGATGATGCCGTCGAGTCCATGGCGGTCGAGGTCCCGCAGCCTGCCCTTGCGATCGACGACGACCACCGGCTGAGCTTTCGCTGCATCCGGCAACTCGACCTGCAGCTTCGCGCCCGCGAGTACCGCCCACCGATCCTTATCGGCGTTCTTCGTGCCGAGCGCGTGATCGAGCGATCCCCACGAAAGACCCACGCGGGTTTCCGAGTTAGGCAGCGTCAGCTCCACCAGCTTCGCGGTGCCCAGCGTCTCGTCATCCTCCTGAGGATGCTGCAGCATCACGACGCGCAATCGGGTTTGCACCGGTTCGACGCGATCGCAGATGCAGATCGCGATCGGTTTCGAACAGCGCGGGCAGGCGGGTTGTGGATCGGACATCGGCATCCCTCGGGTAGCGCGTGATTCTACTGCACG
>JANLUG010000511.1:0-7866 GCA_031363335.1 Gammaproteobacteria bacterium | reverse complement strand
GACGCGCGTCGGCATTACAAATTTGTCAGGGGTATAAAATGAAAAGTTTGTTGATCATGGCGTATATGTTCCTTGCTTCGACGCGTTTGCGACAGACGCGCCTGATTGCGTCACCAATCTCCGCGGCAAGACCATTTGCAGCAACGGCGAAAAAGCCGTGGTGGCCAATCCGAATACGGGTGCGGTTACGACAACGCAGAAATATCAGAACGGGGCCACCAGCGCCCAGAACAGCAAGGGGGCGAAAGCCGCCTACAACCCTAATACGGGAAACGCCGCTGTCGCTCAGAAGAATGCAAACGGGGTAACGACCACGCAAACCACTCGGGGCGGCGAAGCCAAAACCAAGAATGGAATGGGCGCCGTCCAGGGTCCCAATGGCACGACCTGCGCAAAGGGCGTCAACAACCAAGGCTGCAACAAGGAAGGACAGTAAGTTGATTCGCGAGATGACGTCGTACGCGCTGTTTGTGAGGCCGCAATGAGTCCGCTTGTCATCGCCGCGATTGCGTTCGGCTGCATTGCGCGCGCTGCCGTCGGGACCCTTGCTACGGCTTGACGCAATTGGTACGAGCAATTGGTGATGTGCAGAAGACACCGCCTTCATTGATGGTCTGGTTGCCAGCCTGTTCTGTCGCCAGGATCTCAAGCTCATAGATTCTGTTCGGTTCGAGGTACTGCTTCGGAACGAGGAAGGTGGTTTCCGAGCGCGAGACGTCTGCGTCGAACGAGGTTTTCGTTTTTCCCGGAGCCAACACAGGGTTGGTCACATCGACGACCAGGACGTGATAGCCCACGACTTTGATCGGCCCGAGCTCGGGAAGAATCGGCGCCGTGACCGGGTTCCACCGAAGCAGAAGGTCACGGTCATGAGGGACTACTTCGCCGTCTTGCGGCCGAATGATCTTGGGACCGGCGGGCACTCGGTGCGTGAGCTTGGCTTTGCCTTCAAACTCTTCTCCCTGGCTCTCGCCTTCGAATGTGTACCACCCGGCAGGCCAGGCGGCGAGGAGCTGTGCCAGCGAGATCGCGTCATCGGAAGGCTCGCAACCAAGTGCGTCCAGCAGTTCGGTAATCGGCGGCTCCACCCGCTCGTGGAACACTTCAGAAATGTTGTCCGTGATTTCCATTCCGTCCACGGCCTTGACGCTGAAGACAACCTCTTCGTCCGGATTTTCGACCTCGCCGCGCGTAATGCCGGCGGTATCGAAGCTCATCTGAATGCCCATGTCGCAAGCCGTTGCGTTCGTCTCGAAATGGATGTTCGTCTGCTTGAATGGCGTTGCCTCGTCGGCTACTGCGGGCGGCGGTACCGTCGTCATCGCCAGCGCCGCTATCGCGACTCCACAAACCGCACTGATGTGTCTGTTCATTGCTCGTGCTCCGTATTGTCAATATGGGACCGACAGTCGCCCCCTGCTGCGAGCGCCGGCTGTTCGCGCACCTCGTGACCATTTCCGCAGGTGTGGTCATTCGTCGCACCCCTTAGAGAGGCGAGACGGCGAGAAAATCTGTCGACTAGTCACGCCCCGTGAAGCTTGCGTGATCACGCTGCTCCACACCGCCGGACGAGCAATGACGGATTCGGTAACATCTCTTCCGCCATCGTTCACAGCGGATTCGCCGACTATGACTGTTCGTGCAATGTGGAAAGGGATCCTGCGGGTGGCGGATGCGAGCGTGCCGATCAAGCTCTATTCCGCCGTTCAAGACCACGACATTCACTTTCGTTTGTTGCACGGGACGGATCTGATCCCCGTGACCCAGGCCATGGTGCATCCCGGCACCAACGAGGTGGTCACCCACGATCAGGTTCAGCGCGGGTATGCGGCGTCGGCCGGTGAACTGGTCTTACTGCGCCCAGACGAACTCGAATCGCTCACGCCTGCGGAATCGCGCGATATCTCCGTTACCCGGTTCGTGCCTGTCGGCGCAATCGATGCCCAGTGGTACGACCGCCCCTACTACCTCGGCCCCGATCAGGATGCCGACGGCGCCTATGGCGCGCTGACGACCGCACTCGAGCGCAACAAGGTCGAGGGCATCGCACACTGGGTCATGCGCAAGAAGGCCTACGTTGGCGCGCTACGCGTGCATGCCGGCGTTCTGGTGCTGGTTTCGCTGCGCCACAGCGAGGAAGTCGTTTCGATCGAGTCGCTGGAGACGCCGTCGGGGCCGGCGCTCGACAAGAAGGAACTCGTGATGGCGCAACAGTTGATGGCCATGCTCGAAGAGGACTTCGATCCCGCCGCGCATCGGGACGAGTACCGCGATCAGGTGATGGCACTCATCGATCTGAAGCGCCGCGGTCAAAAACCCAGACTCGAACTGGTAAAGACCAAATCGCGCACGGGAAATCTGAAGGCTGCGTTGGCGGCCAGCCTGCGTACCACACAACGCAAGCCCAAGGAGAAAGTCAGTGCCTCCGCGTAAAACGCCCAAGGTCGAACCACCTGCGCCGCCGCCCGCAGCGGAAAAGAGCGTGGTGCGCGGATTCTGGTCGGGCAACATTTCGTTCGGCCTCGTCAGCATACCGGTCAGCCTGATCTCCGCCCGACGCTCGCATCGCGCCTCATTGCGAATGTTGGCGCCCGATGGCACGCAGCTGCGCCGCCGCTACTTCTGCCCGCAGGACGGCGTCGCGCTAGAAACGTCAGATATCGTGCGCGGCTACGAATACGAAAAGGATCGTTTCGTGGTTGTCACCGACGAAGAGCTGCAGGCCGTCTCACCGAAGTTGTCGCAGGAGCTCGACCTGAGCCGGTTCGTTCCGCTCACCGACATCGATCCGATTCGTTTCGAGCACGCCTATTTCCTGATTCCCACCAAGCGCGCCCTGAAGGCTTATCGACTGCTCGCGAGCACCATGGAAGAGCGCTGCCGAGCCGGCATTGCGACGTTCGTCATGCGCGGCAAGCAATATCTGGTGGCGATCATCGCGCGCGGCGGGCTGCTACGGGCCGAAACACTGCGTTTTGCCGATGAGCTGCGCAACACCGATGAGCTCGACATCGATAGTTCCGATGCCGTGGACGAGTCGGCAGTTGCAACGTTCGAGCGCCACATCGAGTCGCTTTGCGCGCCCACGCTCGATACCAGCGACCTCGAAGACACGCACACGCGAAGGTTGCTCGAGCTGATCGAGAAGAAACGCAATGCAGGCAAAGACGTCGTCGCTGCGGCGGTCACGCCGAACGAGGAATCGGTGGACGCGAAAATTGTCGATCTGATGTAGTATCTGAAAAACAGCATCACCGGCGGAATTACTCAGGAAGCGTCGAGCCGCAAGCGACCGCGCTCCGCGCAGCACAAAACTACACCGCCTCGGCAACCGAAGAAGCCGCGCGCGCCGCGCACCCGAAGCTGATCCGACATGCACGGCGCCCAGCGCAAATTGATGACACGGGTCTTCGTCGTTTTCGATGCCGCCGAATCGGCATGAGCAGCGCGAGACGCGTTCTCGGTGTCGTGTTCCGTTGGATGGGACTGCTACCGCTCTACTTTCGGCTGGTCGAGTGGCGGCTTTCGCGTACCGCGCCGCCGCCGCCGCCGTTTGACGAGTCCGGCGTTCCGATCCCACCGCGACTTCTCATCACGCAAGTCGCCGGTGAACCCGACTGGCGCGGATTCCTCAAGAACGGCGCCGACAATGTTGCTTCGCTGTTCCTTTTCGCTGGCGAGGCCGGGGTCGATCTGGCTGGAGCCTCGCGCATTCTCGATTTCGGATGTGGATGCGGCAGAGTCATCCGACACCTGCCGAGACATACACGCGCCGCCCTGTATGGCGTCGACTACAACCCAAAGCTGATCGAGTGGTGTGCCGCGAATCTAACGGGGAACTTCGCGCGCAATCAGCTGACTCCTCCGCTGGACTTTCCGGAAGCGCACTTCGACGCCATTTATCTGCTTTCGGTCTTCACCCACCTGCGGTGGAAAACGCAAGTCAGTTGGCTTGAGGAGTTCGCGAGGGTAACCCGCCCGGGCGGCGCCGTTCTCGTTACGTTCCACGACGAAGACCACCCCGCGCTCGAAACATTTGACGGCGGACGCGGTGAGTTGGAACGCAACGGCTTCTTCATCGCGAACGACTCATCCGAGGGATCGAACCTCATTGCCACCTTTCAGTCCCGCGTGTGGTCGTCTGCGCTGTTCGCACAACATTTCGACGTCGTTCGTATCGTATCGCCGCGCGACAATGGTCTCGGTCAGACGCTGGCGATCCTGCGGCGGCGCGATGCGCCTGCATCGATTCACAATGCCGGAGTCGGGCGCCAAACGAAGCGTGGGTGACGATCGATACCGGTCAACGGTCGAAGAGCGCCCGAGTCACGATCGACCCCTTGATTGCCTTCAACTCCGTCAACTGGTCGACCAGCGTCTGCCACCGCGTTAGCGTCATCGAACCGATCTGTTGTGCATCGGACGTTTTGATCAGGTCCACCTGTGCGCGCGCGCTGTCCAGAAACGTCTGCGCGTCCATGGCTTTGTTGATCTGCCCCATCGCGACATTGGTGGCGGCCGGATCCGCAAGGTATGCCTCCCAACCACCGCGCACCGCCGCCACCATGCGCTGCACCTCGTCCGGATGCCGTTGCAGATGTTCGCGCGTCGTCACCAGAACCGTCGTGTACGGGTTGTAGCCACTTTCGGCGACCAGAAACGTCGCCACCTTCAATCCGGCGCGCACTGCGGTCAGCGGTTCACTCGTCACGAAACACTGCTGCGACAACATCGGGCTGTTCTGGAAGTTACCGATTCCGCCGAGATACGGCGCCGTCTTCACTTTGATCGGCGCGTACTTTTTCGTCAGGTACTGCGCATACGGCAAGCCGGCCTGCCACAGCAGCATGCCGTCCGATTTAAGAACGTCTTCGATCGAGTGAAAGCCGCGCTCCGCATGCACCATGATGGCTTGCGGATTCGTCTGGAACGTGGCGAACAGCGCGACGACATTCTTTGCGCCGCGGTCGTGCGAGATGACCACTTCGTCCGCCGACACGACCGCATAATCCACCTTACCCGCGCCGAGCACCTGGATCGTCGGCGTGCCGGAGCCGCCTTCGATGATCGACACATCGAGGCCGTTCTTCTTGTACAGGCCGAGCACCTGCGCCGCGTAAAAGCCGCCGAACTGCGGTTCCGCCTTCCAGTTCAGCGCGAGCTGGACCGGATCGGCGCTTGCAGCGCAACAGAACAAAAGCGTCAGAGTTGCCAGTAGCAATCGGAACATTACGCACTCCTCCTGTAGGGTCGCCGACGCTGCAGCAACCCGCTGATCAGATCGATCGAAAGAACCAACAGCAACGCCAGCACGCTCGAAGCCATCACGCCGCTGAAGACGAGATCCACACGTTGCTGCGTGCGCGCCGAGTCGATGAGACTGCCGAGTCCTCCACCTGCAATGAACTCGCCGACGATCGCACCGATGGTGGCGAGCCCGACGGAGATACGCAGACCCGTCAGGATGTACGGAATTGCGGACGGGATCTGCAGTTTCGTGATCATCTTCCACTTCGACGGCTTGTGCAGCGCGAACATCTCGCGCAGCAGCGGATCGGTCTCTTCGAGTCCGGTCAACGTGTTTGCCAGAATCGGAAACAGCGACACGATGAAGGCCGAAGCCTTCACCGTGGTTTCGCCGAAGCCAAACCAGATCACCAGCAGCGGCGCAATCGCGATGATCGGCACCGTCTGAAAGAACACGCAAAACGGCAGGATCGCTCGCCGAAGAATCGGCACGGCAAAGAATCCAATCGCGAGCGTGACGCCGATCGTGAAGCTCGCTGCAAGTCCCCACACGATCGAGCTGAAGGTCGATTGCGTCGCGCTCCATATCTCGGGCCACAACTCCACGGTGGTCGTATAGATGTCGGTCGGCGCGGGCAACAGATAGGCGGCGATCCAACCGCTGCGCACGACGGTCTCCCAAACGGCAAGCAGCCCGATCAGGAAGAACCACGCGGGCAACTTGTCGCGCATCGCGTTCATGCGCCCGCCTCCAGTTCGGTGAAGCGCCGCGCGAACGCGCTCACGCGCTCGTTGAACGCCGGCGTCAACTTCAACGATTGATCGCGCCCATCGAAGGCGATCGGTTGATCGGTGTCGATCTGCCCGGTTCGATCCATCAACAGCACGCGGTCACCGAGGTACACCGCCTCGGATATCGAGTGTGTAACGAAGACGTATTGCAGATTCAGGCGCGCCCGCAGATCGAGCAACAGATCCTGCAAACGGAATCGTGTGCGCTCGTCGAGCGCGGCGAACGGTTCGTCGAGCAACAGTACCTTCGGCTTCGTGATCAACGCACGCGCAAGCGCAACGCGCATCTGCATGCCGCCGCTCAGTTCTCTCGGGAAGTTGGACAGCCGTTCGCCGAGGCCGAGCGATGTCAGCAGATCCTCGATCTCCTCCGCTGCGCCGACGGGCGTGCTGCCGGCCAGTTCGAGGGGTAACCGCACGTTCTCCAGGCTCGTCCGCCACGGCACCAGTCGCGGTTCCTGGAAGACGTAGGACAGGTGGCCTGTCAAATCCGGATCGATCGCCAGGCGACCACCTGTCGGTTGTTCGATTCCCATCAGTAGACGCAGCAACGTCGTCTTGCCGCATCCCGATGGACCGAGCAGCGAAACGCATTGCCGCGGCGGCACGGCAAACGTCATGCGGTGGATCACGTCGCGATTCTGGTTCGGGAAACGCTTGACGAGGTTCTCGACGTCGATCACGTGCGCTGTTTCGAGCGGTGGTACCTGATTCAATGCCGCGGCTTGGTGGAATCGATGGCGCGATAGCCTAACAGGGCACGCGCCGATTGGAACGGACGCAGGCTTGGTAGAAGATGGACGCCATCTTTTCAAACCGAGAAATCGAATGGCCAATACCCGAATCACCGAAGACCCCCGAATCGATCCCCGCATCAAAGCGCTGTTCGGCGGCATGGACATCGGCGGTCAACGCAATGTCTCGAACCGGGAAGAGTTGCTGGCCGCGGCCAACACCCCGGAAGCGATCGCCCAACGCGAGGCGCTGAGTGGATTTCTCGGGATGTGCAACACCGAAGAAATCGCGCCGTCGACGGGCTTGACCGTCACCGACTACAAGGTTCCGTCACAACCCGACGGCAACACGATCAACATCCAGTTCATTCGCCCGACGTCGAAAGAACCGCTCGCGTGCGTGTACTACATCCACGGCGGCGGCATGCAGACGATGTCGTGCTACGACGGCAACTACCGCGCATGGGGACGCATCATTGCCGCGCAAGGCGTCGCGGTGGCGATGGTCGATTTCCGCAACGCGCTGACGCCGTCGTCCGTGCCTGAAGTAGCACCGTTCCCGGCAGGACTGAACGATTGCGTCTCCGGATTGAAATGGGTTGCCGCGAACGGCGCCAAGCTCGGCATCGACACGTCGCACATCATCATTGCCGGTGAAAGCGGCGGCGGCAATCTGACGCTGGCCACGGGGCTACAACTGAAGCGCGAAGGGGCGATGAATCTCATTCGTGGACTGTACGCGCTGTGCCCGTACATTGCCGGAATGTGGCCGCTGCCGCAGAACCCGTCTTCCAAAGAAAACAATGGCATCCTGCTGGACCTGCACAACAATCAGGGACCGATGGCCTACGGCATCCTCGAACTCGAGCACCGCAATCCGCTCGCGTGGCCCGGCTTCGCCAGCGAAGACGATGTGAAGGGTCTGGTCCCGACGATCATCAGCGTGAACGAATGCGATCCGCTGCGCGACGAAGGCATCGCCTTCTACCGCCTGCTCCTGCGCGCCAACGTCCCCGCCCGCTGCCGCCAGGTGATGGGCACCATCCACGGCACGGAGATCTTCGCGATCGCCTGCCCGGATGTGAGTCGAGAT
>JANLUG010000510.1:0-2143 GCA_031363335.1 Gammaproteobacteria bacterium | reverse complement strand
CGGCGACGACATCGACATCATCGAGAGCCGCGGCACGCTTCAGGCGCTCGCCCAACTGAAGGACGAAGGTCTCATCCGCGCATTCGGCATGTCGCACCAGACCGTCGCCGGCGGCATGTCGGCGGTTGCTGCGTGCGACGTCGTGATGGCCACGCTGAGTGCCGCCGCCACGGCGCAACTCGACGTGATTGCGCGCGCGCACGATCGCGGCTGCGGTGTGCTCATCAAGAAGGCGCTCGACAGCGGCAGCGCCGCGCGCGACGCCGAGTCGCTGCGTCAGAGTCTCGGCTTCGTTGCCAACACACCGGGCGTGTCGAGCATCGTGGTGGGGACGACGAATCCGCTGCACCTGCGCGCCAACGCGGAAGCGTTAGACTAGTCGGCGGCGCGCTTCAAGCTGCCGATGATCGCGGATGTGGAAAGGTTTGGCACGTGCGCGAGCACGCGCACCTCGCCGCCATGGCGCCGGACGATGTCCGCACCAACCACCGATTCGATGGCGTAGTCACCGCCTTTGACGAGTACATCCGGTTTGACGGAGTCGAGCAGCGCTTCAGGCGTGTCTTCGCTGAACGACACGACCCAATCGACGCTCGCGAGCGCCGTGAGCACGCGCAACCGCTGCGCGATGCCGTTGACCGGGCGGCCGTCGCCTTTCAATCGTGCAACGGAGGCATCGTCGTTCACCGCGACGACGAGTCGGTCGCCGAGCGCGCGCGCCTCTTCGAGGTACGCAACGTGACCCGCGTGCAGAATGTCGAAGCAGCCGTTCGTGAAGACGATACGTTCGCCGGCGCGGCGCGCTTCCTCCGCGGCATCGAGCAGTTCGTCGCGCGACAGAATGCCGCGATCCGTATGTCCCTCCGCTGCGAGTTCGCGTCGCAACTCCGGCACCGACACCGTAGCGGTACCGGACTTCGTAACGACGAGCCCCGCCGCGAGATTCGCGAGCATCGCGCTTTGATGCACGCTACAACCCGCTGCGAGTCCGGCGGCCAACGCCGCGGCCACCGTATCACCGGCGCCGGTTTCGTCGAATACATCGACTGCGCGCGCCGGCACGTGATGGTGCGCGCCATCCCGCTCGATCACCGACATGCCTTCCTCGCCGCGCGTCACCACGAGCGCACCGAACTCACAGCGTTGTGCGAGTTGCGCGGCTTTCGAAACGAGTTCGCGATAATCCGCCCAGCCGCCCACGGCATGCGTGAACTCGGCGGTGTTCGGCTTGACGACGTCGGCGCCGCGATACGCCTCGAACGGCTTGAACTTCGGATCGACCACGACGCGCTTGCCGTGTTCGTGCGCGATGTCGATGAAGCGATGCGGACGCGCCAGCGTTCCCTTGTCGTAATCCTCGATGACTACAACATCGGCGTTGCCGACATGCGCGCGAAACGCATGCTCCAATCGCGCCTCGACATCCGCCGCGATCGGCTTCTCGAAATCCATCCGCAGCATCTGCTGACGACGGCTGACCACGCGCACTTTCAGAATCGTCGGCCAGTCGGCCACCGCGACGAGTTCGCAGCGGACGTTTGCAGCACCGAGTTTCTGTCTGAGAATCGTTGCCGCCTCGTCGTCGCCGACCACGCCGATCAACGTCACGTCGAGCCCTAACGACGCAAGGTTCAACGCCACGTTCGCAGCGCCACCCGGCCGGTCTTCGCTCGACTCGATATCGACGATCGGCACCGGCGCTTCCTGCGACACGCGCCCGGCCTTGCCGTACCAATAGCGATCGAGCATCACGTCCCCGATGACGAGAACGGAAGCGTCATGAAAGGACGGGATTTTCAGCTTCATGCGTGCCTCGCAAACGCGCGCGATGGTAGCACGCGGGTGTGGCGCCTCGAGGTGGGCGCGCTGTAGTCCGGTGGAGGTGGAGGCTTGACGCGCCGGACACGCTCGAGCCGTCCCTGGGCGCGCCGAACGGCGCCATCCATGGCGCCTCAGGGTCCGCGCACCGACCCGCCGCCGCTCGCCCCAGTCACCCGCGACTCTATTGGGGAGTCACATAGATACGTCAACAACGGCGGTGATGTCCCAACAAGTCAAAAGCCGGTGCCAGGCACCGTCTGTTGCCTTACGGAACCCTGAGGCGCCATGGATGGCGCCGTTCGGCGCGCCCAGGGACGGCTCG
>JANLUG010000502.1:0-3080 GCA_031363335.1 Gammaproteobacteria bacterium | reverse complement strand
GCCAAGCGGGCCGCCGGATTCGAGTACGACCGGAAGCGCGAGCAGCTTCATGATTGCATCCATCAACATGAATGCGATGACGAGTCCGCTCATGATCCATCCAGACCAATAGCCGCGACTACGCGGCGCTGTGTTCGCCATTCGATTACTCCCGTGATTCGAAAGCAGGAATTCCAGGTTCGCGGAGCCGGCGTGGTCTTGTACAGGTCACGCATTATCCGCCAGGTTCACCCGCCGCATCACGTGCAACAGATACTCCTTACGGTTCAGCGGATTGTGGTCCGTCCGCGATCGCGCGGGCGGCGCGCCGCGCACCGGACGGTAGCCGGCGAAGGTGGTTTCGAGCACGCCTTCGCCGCGTGATAGCGACGGCAGCTGCTGTTGCAGCGCATGGATTCTCGACGCCGGAATGTCGCCCTCCAAGGTACACGTCGATCCCCTCGATTGCGTTGTCAGCGGAATTGCATCCAGCCGTGAGAGCGCACGCGCGACCACGCTCAATACGTCCGCCGGAAACTCGATGCGAAAGCGCTGCACCGGCTCGCACACCTGGGTGCCGGCCTGCTTCAGCGCGCTCATCAACACGAGCGGCGTCAGATGGCGGAAATCCGCGCCGGTGCTCGACATGCTCTTGTCGAAACGCGCGTGGGAGTGACTCTGCCGCGGCGCGTAGCCGGAGTGCGTCATCGTGACGATACAATCGGTGACGCGCCAACCGCAAAGACCCTGCTGCAACGCTTCTGCAACGGTGTCCTCCACGGCTTTGTGGAACGCGAGTCGGATCGAACCGAGTTCTACTTCCAGTACGAACCGCACGCCGGAGTCGATCGGAGCGGGATCGACGCGCAGTCCGATCGTGGCGAGGAATGGATTGGTCGCTTCGCGCATCACTTCAACGGCGGACCCGGTGCCGGTCGGCCGTTCGATGCAGATCGTCGTCGTTTCGCGAAACTCGACGTCAACACCGTAATCGTTCGCCAACGTGTCGCGGATGACCTCTTTCTGCACCTCGCCGTACAACGATACGTACAGTTCCTGCCGCACGTCGTCCTGGCGCAGATTGATCAGCGGATCCTGTTCTGCGAGCTGTGCGAGCGCGGCCTGCAGTGCGCCTTTGTGGTGTCGGTGGCGCGGCACGATGACGGTTTCCAGAGTCGGCGGCGCGAAGTGGTGCTGCGCAGCGGTCGCGCGCGGAACGCCGATGCAATCGCCGATCTGCACGTCGCCGAGTCCCCACAGCTTCGCAATACGTCCTGCGCCGACCAACGGGCGCGACACCGCCGAGCCGTTGTCGAATACATCGATGGCGGTGACGGTGCGCTCGTGCTCGGTGCGTACGAGCAGACGGTCGCGCACCCGTATGCTGCCGGCAAAGAGTCGGACGTAGGCGATCTTCTCGCCCGCCGCGCCACGGTCCACCTTGAAGACCGTTCCCGAAACGGGCGCCTCCGTGTCGCCGTCAGCGGCCGGCAACAGCTCGGTGACGGCGGCCATCAGGCAGTCGACCCCGACGCCGGTGATAGCGGACCCGCAGAATACCGGATGCACGCGGGCACGCTGCGTCTGCGCCGCCAGAGCGTTGCGCAACTGCGCATAAGAAACGCTGGCGCGATCGTCGAGGTATGCCGCGAGCAATACGTCGTCGTGATCCGCGAGCGCCTCGGCGAGTCGCGTGAGGAACGCGGCGTCCGCGCCGCCGTAGGGAGTAAATGCAGCGGCGCGTGTACCGAGGTCGCGCACCGATCCCATCGCGACGATTGCCGGCGTCAGCATCTGCGCAATTGCGCGCAACACACGTTTGTCGCTCGCGCCGCCGCGATCGATCTTGTTGATGAACAGCAGCGTCGGAATGCGCAGCCGCTGCAGCGTCCGCAGCAACACGCGCGTCTGCGCCTGCACGCCCTCCACGGCGGAAACCACCAGCACAGCGCCGTCGAGCACGTTCAACACGCGCTCCACCTCGGCGATGAAGTCCGGGTGGCCGGGTGTGTCGATCAGATTGACGGTGACGTCGTGCACGACGAACGACACCACGGCCGACTTGATCGTGATGCCGCGCTGTCGTTCGAGTGCCAGAGAGTCGGTCTGTGTGGTTCCGTCGTCGACGCTGCCGATCGCGTCGATGACTCCCGCGGTGTAGAGAAGCCGCTCGGTGAGGCTCGTCTTACCCGCGTCTACATGTGCCAGAATTCCCAGATTCAACGTTCGCATGGAGGTTCATGGTCTCTCGATTTAGGGTAGGTCCCTTCTCGATGAACATGAACGTCGTCATTGGACTCTCCGTACGCGGTTGAAACGCTGGCGGCGAGTACAGCAGATGGTTGCGTTGCAGGCAACCGCGGCATTAGAGGTCTGTGGAAACGATCTTTTCGAAAGTCCTCGATAGGCTCCCCGATGCGCATCGTTGGGTGGAACCCCGCGCGTTGCTGCTGCGGGCAACGTGCGATGTGTTCGGCTACGAGGAAGCGGCGGAACTGTCCGTGATCGTGCGCGATGAAGATGGCAAGACGATGTTCGTCATCGGCAGCCCCGGTGTGCCGGTTGTGGAATCTGTGTTGCGCCAGAGCCCGGATGTTCGGGAAGTCATCGCGACGCAGGAGTACGTATCGAATCTTGTCGGACTGTTGCCGGGATGGTCGCGTACGAGCATCTTCGTTCACCGTTTGAAAAACCCCGAACGACTGGTGGTGAATTTCAGGACAGTAACTCTATGGGAAGTCGCGGTGGACACCGTCGAACCACATCGTCGTAAGGGCTATGCCGGGTTGTGCGTTGCCCATATGGTCATGAAGATGCGCAGGGAAGCGCAGCCAAAGGAACCCGTTTGGCAAGCCGCCGAAGACGACCCCGCGTCCTGTCGACTGGCGGAGAAGCTCGGCTTCGAACGCGCGGATGAGTTGGCCTGGTTTCGACGGGACGAGTAGCGAATGCAGCCGAAGCCGAGCTAGTGGAATTCCGATTCAGGCAGTTTGCCGAACTGGAATGCCGCGGACTACGGCACCTTCAACGCGGCGGCGAGTTCTTCCTGCGAGTGAATCGGCAGCGAGCACGACAAGCCGCGACAGACATACGCGGTGCAC
>JANLUG010000497.1:0-2530 GCA_031363335.1 Gammaproteobacteria bacterium | reverse complement strand
CCCTTGACGTACTGATACTTGCCGTCGACGTTGTACCAGTTCCAGCCCACGCGAGCGAAGGGCTCGAAGTGTTCGCCGAGCGGATACGACAGGCGCACCGCCGCTTCCCAAGCGTCACCGGTCACCGCAAAGTTCTGGCTGCTGTTCTGCGGAACCTGATCCTGTGTCTTCGAGTACCAGACATAGTCGGCCTGAAAGCCGAGGTATTTGTTGAACTGGTAACCGCCGAAGACGCGCCAGACGGCCGCGCTGTCCTCGAAGTTGTTTGAGAGATTCAGTTGTTCGGTGCTCGATTCCACGGGCGGCGTATACGAACTGTCGCCATCGATCTTTATGTTGTACAAACCCACCCCGCCCCCAACGTAGAAGGCCGGTTCCGCTGCGGCGGTCGCCGTCAGTCCGAATACGCCGACCAACCCCAATGCTATTCGTAAGCCACGCATGCCTAAACGCTCCTTGATGAGATCTACTCAGCTCCCCACGAGACGGGACCGCCTCGCCCAACAGATTATCACTGGTGGCGTCACCACTTGTTAAGCGGTTTATGCAATTGTCAGGCACAGGCTCGATGAGAGCGTCGCTGCAGGTCCGTTGACAGGCACTATCGAACCCTTCACCGTCCGCGTTCTTCGATTCCTACCCCACTGGCGCTTGACATCCCATGCCGGTCTTTGCTGTGGCAGCTGTAGTCATCGCGAGCATTGCCGCGATGCCCGGCAACGTGTTGCCGGTGATGGCCGGCCTGTTGTCGGACTTTCATTCGCTCGACGAGGTCGAGGTCGGCTTCCTGATTGCGAGCGGGACCCTGGCGGGATTGCTGGTGTCGGTGACGGCGCCGCAGTGGATCGCGCGCGTAGATCTTCGTTACGCCATTGCGGTTGCGCTCCTGTTCGACGCGATCGGTTTGCTCGGCCTGCGCTTCGCGCCCGGGGTGGTCGCACTGTTCGCGGCGCAGGCGTTGGCCGGGGCGTCGAGCGTCGTCATCGCCAGCGTGTGTCTGACCGTGATCGCGAAACTGCCGAATCCGACGCGTGCATACAGCATCAAGATCACCACCGATGTCCTGTTCGCCGGTACGTTTCTCGCGCTGATGCCCGCGGCGAAACTCGGGCTCGGAGGATATGTTGCGGTACTGGCGGGGATCAGTGTGGCGGTCGCGCCGCTCGCGCTGAAACTGCCGCTGCGAGCGATTGCGGGATTGCGCACCGACGGCGCGCCAAGCCGATTGCGCGATGCGCCCACATCGGCGTGGCTCGGGCTGTTCGCGATCGTGGTGTTCTATGTCGGCGGCATCGGCGTGTGGGCGTTCCTCGAGCGTGTTGCGGTACATGCCGGCATCGAACGCGGCACTGCGAGTAACGCCATTGCCGTCGGGTTGTTCGTCGGCGTGATCGGCTCGTTGGGAGCGGCGGTGTTCGCGGGTCGTACCAAGCGGATCTGGCCGGAAACGCTCGGTGGAATCGTGCTCGTGGTGTCGTTTGCGATGCTCGCGTTCATCGACGGCACCGTGCAGTTCTACGTGGCCGTGTTCGTGTTCAACTGCAGCTGGAATTTTTTCATTCCGTTCGTCATCGGCCTGGTCGCCGGCCGCGACAGTACGGGGCGGATGTCGTCGCTGGTGCCGGGTACGGTGATGATCGGCGGTGTTCTCGGCCCGGTGTTGGCCGGCGCGATGATCCGCGCATCCGGATACCAGACGGCGATGATCGTGATGACGTTGATCGTCGCAACATCGATCGGCGGCTACGTGCTGATCGCGCGTAAGCCGATGCCGACAACGGGAGGCGGATGATAGAAAGAGGATGAGGCGGGTCGCGAAGAAAGAGTAAGCTTCGCTCGATCCCAATTCCGCCGATTGCCGACGCGCCGCAATCGCACGACACGTAGCAATCAGCAGATAACAATCAGATAGCAATCAACAGGAAGGAGAACATCGTGCTCAGTCGCCCGAGTGTGTTCGCAATCGTGGCCGTCGTTACGGCCGTCAGCGTTTCGGGGTCGCAGTATCCGATGCTCGACATGGTCGCGCAGAAGGTCATTCAACGGTACGAATCATCGTCCTGCGAACAACTCTGGGAGGCCCGCGGCAAGCCGAAATCGGCCGAGGAACAGAACATGATCCAGATCCTTCAAGGCGATCCGCAGATGCGCACGGTGTTTCTGAATGAAGTGGCCGGACCGGTTGCGAACAAGATGTTCAGCTGCGGGATGATTCCATGAGAATGACCGCACAGGTTCTGCACGCCGTCGCGTTCGCGGCCGCTGTTCTGCTGGCCGCAACCGCGTCCGCTGAGTCGGCCAAACCCGCGCCGCCGAGCACGCTGTCGGTCGATGCCTCCGCGGCGCCCGCAGCGTCGGCGCTGCAGCTCGAGGCGAAGGCCATCGAGTTGCTGAAGGCGGCCAGCGCGCGCCTCGCAGCGGCACGCACGATGACCTTCACGGCCGTTGTGAGCTATGAAAGTCCGAGTGTGTTCGGTCCCGCGCTGGTCTACACGACACGATCCGACGTCACCCTGCAGCGCCCCGACAG
>JANLUG010000487.1:0-4439 GCA_031363335.1 Gammaproteobacteria bacterium | reverse complement strand
GCTGCAACGACTGCCACACGGCGCCGAGTTACAGCGCGGGCGGCGACCCGTTCATGGGACAGACCGAGCAGATCAATGTCGCGGGATATCTGGGCGGCGGTCGTGTGTTCGGGCCGTTCGACCTTGGCGGCGGCCATGTTTTCGGGCCGTTCGTCGCGCGCAATTTGACGCCGGATGCAGCGGGGCTGCCGGGTGGCGCGCAATGGTCGGAGTTCGACGACACCATGCGGACGGGCATCGACCCGCATGCCGCGCATCCGCAATTCGGTCCGTTCCTGCAGATCATGGCATGGCCCGTGTACCGGAACATGACGCAACGAGACATGCGCGCCGTGTACGAATATCTGCGGGCGATTCCGTGTGTCGAGGGGAATCCCGGTTTGCCGCCGATCGTCGATCGATGTAATTGAGTTCGGGCGCCGCTAGAGATCAGTCGCTGTAGGCGAGTGTGTGCCGCAGCGATTCGAGTTGCGCGCGTTTGACCGCGACCTCGGCGTTCAGCCGCGCGATCTCCGCCTGCAAGCGGCCTTGTTCTTCGGATAGCGACCGCGTTCGCTCCAACAGAAACAGCCGGTCGGTGGTCACGGTGTCGGGTGCCACCAACGCATCGACCGCGCGCTGCATATCCTGCTGCATGCCTTCGATACGCGCCGATCGTTTTGCGATCGCGCGTTCGAGCTCGGTCACCTGACCCTCGGCGACGACCAGTGCGTGACCGTCCGCGTACGCGGCGTGGAAGACCGTTTCGAGTTCGGTCGGACAGCCGCGCAGATAGGACGCGCCCGTTTCGCCGAGACCGAAGCCGTTTTCCGCGGTGCATTCATACGATGCGTCGCGAATTCGATCGGCCGAACCGACGCAGCCCGACAGACCCGCGACGGCAATCGCCGCCAGAACCCTTGATCCCGTGAACGTTGCCATGACAGCGCTCCTCGACCGTTGCTTTCACGGTACGACGACGGGCTCCGCGTTCCCGGTATCGCTTCACATTGGGCGAACGATTGGCGCAGCCAAACTGTGCGCTGCGCACGGTCTCGGGCGCGGATCAGTTCTTCGGAACGTCTCTGAACGGCAGGTCTTTGTCGACGCGGATATCCGCCGGCAGCCCGAGCACGCGCTCGGCGATGATGTTGCGCAGAATCTCGTCGGAGCCACCCTCGATGCGGTTGGCGGGAGAGCGCATGAACTGGCGCTGGAACTGGTTATGCATTGCGCTCAGTTTCGGTGAGTCGAGCACGCCGCCGAGACTCTGCAGGTCGAGCGCGAAGTTCGCCATGTCCTGATTCATGCGAGCGACGACTACCTTGCTGATCGATGCCTCCGGTCCGGGTGTCGCGCCGCGCGACAGCGCCGACACCATGCGGAACCCCGTGTACTTCAGACCGGCGAGCTGTGCATACCAGGTGGCCAGTTTTTCGCGCACCGCTTCGTTTTCGATCGCCGGCTTACCGTCGATCTTCATCGCGTTCGCGAGTTCGATCATCGGGTCGACGCTGGTCGCGAGGCTGCCGCCCACCGCGAGCCGTTCGTTCATCAACGTCACGAGCGACACCTGCCACCCCTGACCGACCGCGCCGAGGCGCTGGCTGTCCGGCACGCGCACGTCCGTGAAGAACACCTCGTTGAACGCGCGATCGCCGTTGATCTGCTTGATCGGGCGGATCTCGATGCCGGGGCTCTTCATGTCGATGAAGAACATCGTGAGACCTTTGTGCTTCGGCACGTTCGGATCGGTACGCGTGACGATGATTCCGAAGTCGGAATAGTGCGCGCCGCTGGTCCAGATCTTCTGGCCGTTAAGAACCCAGTCGTCGCCGTTGCGTTCGGCGCGCGTCTTGATGCCTGCCAGGTCGGAACCGGCGACGGGCTCGCTGAACAGCTGACACCAGATGTCGTCGCCGCGCGCGAGCGCGGGAAGGTAGTGGCGCTTCTGCTCGTCGTTTGCATACGCCATCAACGTCGGGCCGCACATGCCCTGGCCGATGACGAAAAATCCGTCGGGCGTCACGTAGCGGCTGACTTCCTGGCTCCAGATCACCCGCTCGATCGGTGCGGCACCGCGGCCGCCGTATTCTTTCGGCCAGCTGAGGCACGCCCAGCCCGCGTCGAACAGCGTCGCTTGCCACTGCTTTGCGACCGTTACTGCTTCACCGTCTTCGCGGCTCTCCGAAAAGGCCGATTCCGTCGGATCCTTACGCCGCGGCGCGTGGGCATCGAGAAAACTGCGCACTTCTTTACGGAATGCCGCTTCGGTCGGAGTGTCGTTGAAGTCCACGATGTGCGTCCGTCGGTTGGAGGCGAGAGTGTAAGGGGTCGTCGAACGACACGGAAACCCCACCGATCAACGAAGCGCTCTGCGACACCGAGTTACACATTGTTGCAGTGCGAAACGGTTGCGGAAATCACGTCGAAACATCTGTTTGAGAGACTGCTCCCAAGTCGGATGAAGCGCTACCCCATCGCCCATCCGACCGACCATGAGCCATCTCCCTCCCCAGAGATCTCACGGTTATCCGCAAGGACCCGCTGTTTCTCTCCCCAGAGCAGCGGGTCCGAGCGGGCCCCGTCCGATTCCTCTCCTCGCTGTCTTAACACCATCAAACGTGCTTTGATTTCGGTCCTTCGACCGGAGCTTGGATATGGCAAAAGCATTCCCGAATCACCCGAACCTGATCGGCGGCTTCGCACCTCTTCAGATGGAATGCGATGCGCCCGATCTAATCGTCGAAGGTGAGTTGCCGCGCGACCTGAACGGCACCTTTTACCGCAACGGACCGAATCCGCAGTTCGCGCCGCGCGGTCACCATCACTGGTTCGGCGGCGACGGCATGGTTCACGCCTTCACGCTGCGCGAAGGTCGCGTGTCGTATCGCAACCGTTGGGCGCGCACGATCAAGTGGAAGATGGAGCACGAGGCCGGTGAAGCGCTGTTCGCCTCGTTCAACCCGATGGATGCGGACGAGCGCGTGCGCTTCATGCCGACCGACGGTATCGCGAACACGAACATCGTCTGGCACGCCGGCAAGTTACTGGCATTGGAAGAAGGCCACGCGCCGTTTCAGATGGATCCCGACACGCTCGATTCGCTCGGCGCGTGGACGTTCGACGGCAAACTCGTGGGGCCGATGACAGCGCATCCGAAACTCGACCCCGAAACGGGCGAGATGATCTTCTTCGGCTACAACGCGACCGGAATGATCTCGCCGGAAATGTCGTTTCACGTCGTCGATCGCAACGGCAAGCTGACACGCTCCGAAACGTTCACCGCACCGTACGCCGCGATGGTGCACGACTTCATGGTGACGCGCGATCACGTGATTTTTCCGATCATGCCGCTAACGGGTTCGATGGAGCGCGCGATGCGCGGCGCGCCGGTCTATGCGTGGGAGCCGGAACTTGGCACACAGATCGGCATCATGCCGCGCAACGGCAGCGTCGCGGATCTGCGCTGGTTCAAAGGCGATCCTGCCTACGTTTTCCATCCGATGAACGCGCATACCGATGGCGACACAGTCGTTTGCGACGTGTGCGAATTCGAGGAAGCCCCGCTGTTCCCGCGCCCCGACGGCACGCCGGGCGATGCGTCGAAGGCGGTACCTCGATTGACGCGCTGGACGTTCGATCTGTCGCGCAACACCGACGACTACAAGGTCGAGCGCTTGAACGACATGGCGTGCGAATTCCCGAGACTCGACGAACGCCGCACGGGTTTGAGCTATCGCTACGGATTCTTCGCGTGCGACATGAATCCACAGTTCAAAGTCGGCGGCTTCAACGGCATCGGACGCATCGATCATCGCACCGGCAAGGTCGATGTCTACGATGTCGGCGCCGGCTGCGCCACCAACGAACCGATCTTCGTGCCGCGCGCTGACGATGCCGCAGAGGGGGACGGCTACCTGCTCGCAAACGTGTACAGCGATGCGCGTAAAGCGAGCCACCTCGTGGTGCTCGACGCGCAGAACGTCTCTGACGGCCCGCTCGCAACCGCCTATCTGGACCATCGCGTGCCGTTCGGCTTTCACGGTAACTGGAAAGCGGCCTGACCACCGCGTCGCACCCCGTTTAATCGTTTTCGACGATCCGATGACGATCGGCGTCATCCTGTTCGATGCCGACGGTGTCATTCAGCGCACCGCCGGAGACTGGCGCGCGGTGTTCACCGCAATGCTCGACGACGCATCCAACGTGGATGCGTTCGTCACCGAACTGTTTGCCGCTGAGCGACCCTGCCTGACCGGCGCCGCGGACTTCCCGACCCAGCTCGGTGAAGTGCTGCGACGATGGGGCAGCCGCACCGCCGTCGAACAGGCATTGAAGGTGTGGACGAACATCGAGGTCGACCACGCCGTGCTCGAACGAATCTCGGCACTGCGTCGAGCCGGAGTCACGTGTTGTCTTGCGAGCAATCTACAAGCGCATCGCGCGCCGCAACCAGT
>JANLUG010000467.1:0-1760 GCA_031363335.1 Gammaproteobacteria bacterium | reverse complement strand
CGCCCCAGTGCAGCAGCGGCGGGCGTTGTTTGCGTGCGATGTCGATCGGTACTTCGACGATGTTCGGCTGCACACCCATCGCGCGTGCGATGAGGTGCATCACGCCGACGATCGATGTGACCTCGGCTCCCGAAACGTTGTACACCTGCCCCTTCACGTGCTCGTTGCTGAGCAGCGAGGCCATCAGCCGCGCGATGTCGTTGATATGCACGAGTTGCAGCGCCGCGAAGCCTTCGCCGGGAATCAGGATCGGTCGCCCTGCTTCCAGTCTCGCAAAGAATGCCGGGTCGCGAGTCGGCTGCGGGCTGCGTGGTCCGAGCGTGTGTCCGACGCGTAGGCACGTCGCGGGGAAACCGTGCTGTTGGCGCTGCGCGAGCAGCAGGTCTTCGCATTGCACTTTACCCACGCCGTATGCCTTGCGTGGATCGTTGTCGTCGGCGGCGTGGCGACGAAAGTGTTCGTGGATCGGTTGTACGAAGCTGCGCCGATAGACGGCCTGCGAACTCGTGAACACATAGTGCGCGACGCGACCATGGAACAGCTCGATCATCGGTTCGATGTCGCTTGGTACGAACGCGGTGTTATCGAACACCGCGTCGAATGCGTCGCGCAGCGGCCGGAGCGCTTTCTCGAATTCGCCCGGGATACGCCGGTCGGCGTGAATGCGTCGCGCACCGTCCGGTATCGGCGCAACGTGGCTGTTGATCAAGGTGACATCGTGGCCGCGCCGCGCGAGTTCGAAGACCAGATCGAGACCGATGTAGCGGTTTCCGCCGGTAACCAGCACTTTCACGACACACGCTCCGTTGCAAAGTGTGGCTAGGGTACTACCGCATCGACGGTTGTCGGGGCTTCGCTGACGAATACCGGTTCGAACAACCGACCCAGTTCGAGCGCGCCGGTCGTCGACAGGTGATTGTCGTCGACGTACAGCGGGTGATCCGCGGCACCGACGCGGCATTGCGATCCGTCGCACAGCGCGCGTTCGGGTTGCACGAGGCGAAAGCCATACATAGCTTGCAGCTCGTTTAACGTATGCATCACGTAGGTCTGCCTCTCGTGGAACGCGGCCGGACTCGGTTCGATGCGGAAATCGCGCTTGAACCAGAGATTTCGCGCGAGCGTAGTCGGCACGTCGAAGCCGATCTCCGGCACCGGTCCGACGACGACGACCTGTTTGCCTGCGTCGCGCAACGCGGACAGCGTGCGTTCGAGGCCGCGCCGAAAGACGGCGCGATTTTCCGCGACGCTGATTTCCTGCGACTGAGCGTCGCGCACGAACGCGGCCGCACCGCTTTCGTTCAAGTAGCGCGTGCCGTCTGCGGTGAGCACCCAGCGTGATCCGAGCACCACGGTTCGCAGATCGGCATCGCCAACGATCAGCGCGAGAACGCTGTCGTTGAACGCCTCGCACGGGAATGCACGGTCCTTCGTGCGTGAAACACCGAGCAGCGGCGCGCAGCCTCCCGATCCGGCGAATAAACCCGCCGTTCCGGCGGATTCGGCCGCCTTGCTCAGCGCCGGACGCAGCGCGTTGGCGTGAGAGTCGCCCCACAATATGAACGTTGGCGCGCCGGACGAACCGATCCGGCACAGAACGTCCGGTGAAACCTGATCCGGCGTGAAGTTCATGCAGCGCCGTTTGAACTTCTCATCCGTATCGCTCGCGGCTGCAGCGGCGATCGCCACCTGGTTCGGCACGCGCGCTGGAAGACCCTTGCCGATATCGATGAACGTACCGGCCAGCAACAGTGCGACCG
>JANLUG010000465.1:0-2798 GCA_031363335.1 Gammaproteobacteria bacterium | reverse complement strand
ATACGCGCGAAGGCCGCTCGCGCTACTCGTTCGACTTCACTGCAGACGACGCACTGCTCGCGCAGCTCGGTCGATAGCTACGTCAGATCGAACAACCGCCGCGCGTTTTCGCCGAGGATGAGCCGCTGCCGGTGCTCGCTCATGGTGGACAGAGTGCTGCGCACCTCGTCCGCCGCTTTGATGTGCGAATCGATGTGCGGATAGTCCGATCCCCAAAGGAACCGATCTTCGCCGACGAGATCGCATTGCGCGTCGATCGAGCGCTCCTGCGGGTCCATCACGTACCAGAGGTTGCGCCGGAAATACTCGCTCGGCTTGTGCTTGAGCGGCACGAACGCGCCGAAGCGTTCGAACTTCTCATCCAATCGGTCCATCACGTATGCCGCGAATCCGGCGCCTGCTTCGACGACCAGCACTTTCAGCTTCGGAAATCGATCGAACAGCCCATCGCAAACGATCGATGAGATCGCGGGGATCAGTTGCATCGTGCCGCCCAGGCCGAACGCGAATACCGTATTGACGCCTTCACCCGGGTCATACCACTGCGAACCGGCGAGTCCGACCTGGCGCTTGAAGCGGACGATCAGATGGATGCAGATCGGCAGGTTCGCCTCCTGCAACTCCGCCCACAGCGGATCGAAGTCCGGGTGCGAAGGACGCTTGCCGCAGACACGCTCAGGCGCAAGGAACATGCCTTTGAAGCCGAGTTTCAGGCACCTGCGCAATTCCGTTAGCGCGAGATCGGCGTCGTACAGCGGCACGTGCGCGATCGGAATAATACGATCGCGAGCCGGCGATGCGAAGTCCCATTGCCAGTTGTTGTAGGCGCGCGCGTAGGCCATCGCGAGATCGGGATCCTCTTCTTTGTCCCAGAGAATGCCGATGGTCGGGAAGGTGACGCCTGCATCCACGCCCCACTCGTCGAGCAACGAAACGCGCGCGGCAGTGTGCATGCTCGCCGCCGGACAGCCTTCGAGATACGGCACATCGGGGCGCCGAAACAGATCGCCGGCGTTGTGCTCTACGCCACCGAGGCTGGCCAGGCGTCCGCTCATCAACACTTCGCCGTCCACAATCAGGTCTTCGCCATTCGGACCGGGGCGGATCTTGATCGCCCGATCCTTGTAACGCGATTCGAGATAGCGCTCCCACAAATCGGGCGGCTCGAGCACGTGCGAATCGGCATCGACGGTGAAGTAGCGGTTCATTGGAGTCTCCCGATCTGAATGTGATCTATGCGCGTCATCGCGCGAGTAACTCGATGACGTAGTTGTCCGGATCGCGGCCGAGCCCGACGACGGTGCCGTTCAATGCTTCGATCGGTGTCGCCTCACGATCGATTTTGCCGCCCTTCCCGCGTATGCGTTCGATGATCTGCGCGGGATCGTGCACGTAGAACACCAGTTTGACATCGTTGCCGTCGTACCGGCGCGTCGCATCCTTCGGCCAGTTCATCAACACGACGTTCGTTCCGGTGCCGTCGGGATATCCCAACACCACTTCGTTGAGGTAGCCGAGTTCGAAGCGCCGCAGCACTTTCATCCCGAGCACGTCACCGTAAAAACGGGTCGACGCTTCGAGATCTTTTACGCCGATGCCGACCGCGCCGAGTACCGGCGTCGCGACGGCAGCCGCGGGTGCCGCCTCGGCCGCGCCGGCAGACGCCGCAAAAGTGCTGCTTGCGACAACCGCAGCTAAAAATCCGCAGACTCTGTTCATGTGGACTCCGTTGGGCGGGTATGACCGAACTGGTAGCCGAGCATCTCGATTTCGCGTTTGCAGGTTGCATCGATGATCGCGCGTTCGGGCGCGCCGATCAGATCGGAGTAATGCGACTTCTCGGCGCGGTGCGTCGACTTGGCCCGCGGCAGCGTCACCGGTTCCGGCAGCGCCAGATGCAGACGGATTTCTTCGAGCTGCGCAGCGAGATGTTCGTACGTGATGATCCGATCCACCGCGAGCTGGCCGTCGATCGTGTAGATGTGTGCGTTCGACAGCGAACGCGCGCCGACCTGCTGCAGGAACGGCAGCAAGGCCGTGCGCGGCTGCTCGTTCCGCGTACGCCAGTAATACAACGAGACCGCCTTGTCCCACGGATCGCGCTCGATCGCGAACTTGTAGTAGCTGCGCCAGACCTCATCGCCAACCAGCGCCCGAATGCGCGCGGCCGGCATGTGATTCTTGAAGCGCGCTCGCTCACCGCGCAACAACAGCCGCCGCCACTCGCCGAACGTATAAGCCGACCACGGAATGCCGAGATCGTTCTGCGGACCCGGGTAACCAAGTTCGCGGCGCAGGGCGTCGTCGGTATCACGCGTGATGATGTCGTCGGGGCCGCAGAATTTCGACAGCGCAACCTCAACGCTGGTGCCTGCCGTCTTGCGCGTGCGGACGAAGATGAATCGATATCGGTGCGAAACGATCATGTCGGAAGCCGGGATGACGAGCGCATCGCGCCGCTTACAGCGGAATGTACTCGAACGCTTCTTCGAACTCGTGGCCCACTGCGGCATACCGCATGTTCACGCCCGCGCGGCGGCCGTTCGATGCATTCGCTTCGCTGCCGTGCAATAGCCAGGAATGGAACAGATAGAACTCCCCCGGCTCGAGCGTGAATGTCACCGCGCGATCGAGTTCTAGCTCGCTGATGTCGCCGCGGTCCATCAGGTCGGCGCGAATCCGTTTGTGATAGTCGCCATACAGCTTTCGATGCGTACCCGGCACCACGCGCACCGCACCGTTCGCCGCGTTCACGCGGTCGAGCGCGAGCCAGCATGTCAGCGTGGGAACCGGTCGTC
>JANLUG010000443.1:0-1863 GCA_031363335.1 Gammaproteobacteria bacterium | reverse complement strand
CGGTCGGCGATCGTCTTCGAATCGGGGATCCGACCGGTCTCAACCATTACTGCCTCCGATGTACGCACACCTCGACGGCTGAATCGTGCGTCGAGCGTAGTCGTGTTTCGGTCGCCGGGCCTGGCGTTCCTGTTGGCGTGGATGCTGTCCGTTTCGGCTGCCGCCGATGTCGTGCTGGACGGCGTTTCCGATTCGCAGGCCGCCAACATCAAGGCGTTTCTCGCGCTCGCCGATCTCGGTTGCGACGCACCGGCGTGGTTGGTTCGCTGGCAAGCCCGCGAGGCCGATTCGCAGATCACGGCGTCGCTCGAAGCGCTCGGTTTTTACGATGCGCGCATCGTCGATACGCTGGAGTTTCCAGCCGAAGCTTGCTGGCAAGCGCGATTTCAAATTGCCCCGGGCGAGCCGGTGGTGGTGCGGGCGGTCGACGTTACGGTCGATGAACCGCTCGCAACCGAGGCCTCGATCGCGACGTTGGTCAAGACCGCACACCGGCTGAAAGATGCGCCGCTCAATCATGCGAAATATGAGGACGTGAAGCGCGAGCTGCTCGCGGCGGCGCAGGCGCTCGGTTACTTCGATGCGTCGTTCAGGGTCAGTCAGGTGCTGGTCGATGCGCAGGCGCATAGCGCGACGGTAACGATAGATCTCGTCGGAGGGCAGCGCTTCGAGTTCGGCGAGATCGAAATCGTCGGAGATTTTCTGGAACGCCGGCTGATCGACGCGTACATCCCGTTTCATACCGGCGAACCGTACGACGCGGCGCTGGTTGCGCGCCTGCGACGCAACCTGGCCGACAGCGGCTACTTCGGCCGGACCTTCGTCACCGCGGAGCGCGATACCGCGGTGGCGCGTTCGATTCCGATCCGTATCGAGCTGTATCCGCGCTCGCGCGCGTGGACGTACGCGTTCGGCGTTGGCTACGCCACCGATACCGGGCCGCGTATCCGCGCCGACGCGGATAACGATCTGCTGAACCCCAGCGGCCATCGCGCCTCGGTGAAATCGGTGATTTCGCCGGAGCGCTCGTCGTTGGATCTGCAGTATCGGATTCCGCACCTCAGTCCGCTGAACGACTGGTTCATATTCGATGCCGGACTGGCGCATCTGGAATCGAGTACGTCGACGAGCGACATCAAGCGCGTCGGCGCGCGTCATACGTACGAGCGCAGCGAGTGGGTGGAGACGGATTTTGTCGATCTCACGTACGAGGACTTTCATATCGCGGATCAGTTCGGGCAGAGCCGTTTGCTGTTGCTGGGCGCCACGTTCAACCGCGTCTGGCGCGATCAGCCGACCCGCCCCACCGAAGGCTTCCGGATCGACACGACGCTGCGCGGCGCGTCGCAGTCGTTGGGATCGGATACCGACTTCTTCCAGGTACTTGCGACGGGAAAACTGATCGAACGGCTGACCGAGCACACGCGGGTGCTGATACGAACCACCGGCGGCTGGACATGGGATGAGGACTTCAGCCAACTGCCGCCGTCGATTCGGTTTTTCGCCGGCGGTGACGCGAGCATCCGCGGTTACGCGTTTCAGGGTGTCGGGCCGGAGCGGCAAGGCAATGTGATCGGCGGCAGCCGGCTGCTGACGGGATCGCTCGAGTTCGACTATCAGTTCCGGCCCGAATGGGCCGCCGCAGCATTCGTCGACTCCGGGTCCGCGTTCGACGACGAACCGCATTTCGTCACCGGTGTCGGTGTGGGCATTCGCTGGTATTCGCCGGTCGGTCCGATCCGCGTCGACGTGGCGCATCCGCTGGATGATCCGACGACGCAGTGGCGGCTGTACATCACGGTGGGGCCGGATCTGTGAAACGCGCGCTGCGTTGGACATTGCTTGCGTTGTTCGGCGTCGCCG
>JANLUG010000405.1:0-1963 GCA_031363335.1 Gammaproteobacteria bacterium | reverse complement strand
GTCCGGCGCGTCAAGCCTCCGCCTCCACCGACTACGAGCGCACTTCCACCGCACTCAATGCACTGTTAGTTCGAGCTTCATCGGCAGCGTGCCGTCTTTCGCCGGCTTGACCTGCTGGACGTCGCCGTCGCTGATGCGAGCCGCATCGAGCGACGTATTTTCTACCAGCCCCGCGCGGACCGAGGCGCCGCGTTGCGTCGCGAGACCGTCCACGGCATCCACCGGTAACGGTTCCACCTCTACGAGTTTCGCAACCAGCGCGTTGAGATAGGCGGTTTCGTCGAACACGGCGGCTGCGCCGGGTGCCGGCGGCACGGTGAACTGCGCGCGCAGCGGTGCCAGATCCAAGCCGGCGATGCTCTCTTTGACCATTGCCTGCACGATCTTCAGGCGCCCCGCGGCGTCTGCGTCGCCAACGCGTGTCTCGAGGCGCGCGCGCAGCGAGTCCTCACGCATTGCCTGGCTGTCGGCCGTCGGATCCGAAATGCCGTGAATCGTCAGTGCGAGGTTCGGCCGCATCACCAGCGCTTCGGCGATCTTCGCAATTTTCTCGCGCTCGGGTGGCGCCAGGTCCGTGCGTCCGGGCGCAAAGTAAATCTGATCGAAATCCTCCGAGTCGCCGAGGCCGACCAGCCGTCCCAACAAACGGAACGGCGCAGTGGCAATCGATGTGATCAGGTTCGCGAGTGCTTTCATGATCACGCCGCCGATGCGGAACGACGGATCGTTCACGTCGCCTTCGACCGGCAGATCGATATCGATATTGCCGCTGGAATCCTTCAGCAACGAAATCGCAAGGCCGTACGGCAGATCGAGCGCATCGGGATAGTCGACCTTTTCGCCGAGTTCGAAATCGCGCAGCACGATCTTGTGGTTGCCGTCGAGCATGCCGTCGTGCAGCACGTAATGCAGCTTCAGATCGAGTTTGCCGCTTGCCACCTTATGACCGGCGAAGCGGATCACGTACGGGCTCGCACCGGGCATCTCGACGTTGGTGAACTGCGCGGTGATGTCGGTGTTCTGCGTCGGATCGAGCGCGCGCAACGCGCCCGACACCTTCAATTGGCCGAACTCGCCGACCTGCCCTTCCAACGCCACCTGTGTAGGCGACTTGCTGGCTATATCGAACGTGCCGATGGTGCCGTTCAACGCCGAGATCGAACGTTTGAACGGAATCGGCAGGCTTTCGTCCGCGAAATCGACATCGGCATTCACCACTTTCAACCGCGCCAGTTTGAAGCGCCACGGCGGTTCGGCCGCGGATGCCACCGAAGGCGGCGGCGCAGGGCTTGCGACCGGTGCGTCGGCGGTTGCCGGACGCGTCAGCTCGCTGAGGTTCAGCACGCGGTCTTTCGAGATGTGGATGATCGCAAAAGCGCCTTCAAGCTCACCACGCGCGATGTCTACACGGCGGTGTGCCATCGAGACCGTCAGGCCGTTCAGATCGAATCGCTTCAAACCGAGGAAGTGGTCGGCCGCGCTTTCGCGCCCCACGTCGAGATTCATCAGCTGCAGCTGCCCATCGAAACCGAACATTTCCTGCGGGCTCGAAACGACCTGTCCGTCGATGCTGAGCAACCCCGACTTCAGCTGCAGATACGTCGTGACGTCGAGATACGGGTTGATGATCGGCAAAGCGAGCGCGTCGATTTTCACCTTCGCGTCGATCTTCAGTTCGGGCGCTGCGACCATCGTGCCGTCCACCGCCACGGCGCCACCACCTTCGACGTTGAAGCCGACTTTGAACGGCATCGTTGCGCCGTTGGTCATCACGAACGTATCGAACGACACGTTGAGTCCGCTGATGCCGAGCGCTGTTGGCGGGTTCACGCCCTGATCGGCGAACTTCACTCCACCGTCGTTCACTTCGATCTTTTCGATGTTCATAACAAAGGTCGTTTAAGCCGGCGCGGCAGCGGGTGCTGCTTCAGGGGTCGCGTCCGCGGCTGCCGCGTACCCCCCC
>JANLUG010000375.1:0-1740 GCA_031363335.1 Gammaproteobacteria bacterium | reverse complement strand
GAAGTCCAATCGGCCGACGGTACGTTCGAGCGCTTGACCAAAAAAGAAGCGCTGACGAAGCGCCGCTTGATGGAGAAGCTCGAGCGCAGTCTCGGCGGCATCAAGAACATGGGCGGTCTGCCCGACGCGTTGTTCGTCGTTGACGTTCAACACGAGCACATCGCGGTGTCGGAAGCGAACAAACTCGGCATTCCGGTGGTGGGCATCGTCGACACGAACAGTGATCCGGTCGGCGTGGACTACGTCATCCCCGGCAACGACGACGCCATCCGTGCAGTGCGCCTCTACGTTACGGCGGTAGCCGACGCGATTGCCGATGGTCACGCGCTTGCCGGCGGCGAAGTGCGCATCGATGAGTTCGTCGAAGTCGACGAAGCCGGTGTTGAAACGGTCAACTTCGACGTGGACGAGGCCGTCTGAAATGGCAGTGACTGCAGCAATGGTCAAAGAGCTCCGTGAACTCACGGGGCTCGGCATGATGGACTGCAAAAAAGCGCTGACGGAGACGGACGGCAACATGGATCTGGCCGTCGAGAGCCTGCGCCGGAACAGCGCCGTCAAGGCAGCAAAAAAAGCCGATCGCACCGCCTCAGAAGGTTTGTTGGGGCTACGCGTCGCGGACGATTCGAGCTACGCGGTACTCGTCGAGGTCAATATCGAGACCGACTTTGCCGCGCGCGACGAGACGTTCGCTGCGTTCGTGCGTCGCGTCCGCGATCTCGCATTCGAGCAGCGCACGAGCGACCTCGCGGCATTGCTTGCGGGTGGTTTGGACGCCGAGCGCGAGAAACTCGTGCAGAGCATCGGCGAAAACGTGTCGGTCCGACGCATTGCGTTGCTCGAAGCGCCGGGCGGCAAAGTGGCGAGCTATCTGCACGCCGACAATCGCAAAGCGACGTTGGTCGCGCTCGTTGGCGGCGACGACGAACTGGGACGCGATATCGCGATGCACGTGACCGCGAGCAACCCGCTCGTCGTTTCCGGCGCCGATGTATCGCCCGAGGTCGTCGAGAAAGAACGAGAGATCTTCACGGCCCAGGCGCAAGACAGCGGCAAGCCCGCCGACATCATCGCGAAGATGGTGGAAGGGCGCGTGCGCAAGTTCCTCGCTGAAGTGAGTCTGCTCGAGCAGCCGTTCGTGAAGGATCCGAACACGCGGGTCAGTCACCTGTTGACGCAGAAGAACGCACGCTGCACCGGCTTCGTCAGATACGAAGTGGGCGAAGGCATCGACAAAGTCGAGACGGACTTCGCTGCGGAAGTTGCGGCGCAAGTCAGAGGGCAGGGCTAAGCGCCTCATGGCCAGACCTGTCGTCTCCCGCTATTTGCTCAAGCTCAGCGGTGAAGCGCTGGCCGGCGAAGCGGATTTCGGTATCGATCCCGAAGTCGTAAGGCGTATTGGTCGCGAAGTGGTCGCCACCCAGCAAACCGGTGCGGAGTTCGGCCTGGTGCTCGGCGGCGGCAATCTGTTTCGCGGCGCCGCGCTCGCACGCGCCGGGCTCAATCGCGTCACCGGCGATCACATGGGCATGTTGGCCACCGTGATGAACGCGCTCGCGTTTCGCGACGTGCTGCAGTCGCTGGGCGCGCGTGCGACGGTGCTGTCGGCGATTCCGATGGCCGGAATGGTCGAAGGCTATTCGCAACCGCGCGCGCTCGATCTGATCCAGTCGGGTCATGTGGTGATCTTCGCTGCCGGCACCGGCAATCCCTTCTTCACGACCGACTCGGCGGCTTGTC
>JANLUG010001001.1:0-2630 GCA_031363335.1 Gammaproteobacteria bacterium | reverse complement strand
TCGCGCTTGCCGCGATCGTTCCAGCTATAGCCGCTGGCCAGCACCTCTTCCTTGCACCAGCCCACGCCGATGCCGAAATCGATGCGTCCGTTCGAGAGCCAGTCGAGCGTCGTGAATTCCTTCGCCGTATAGACCGGGTTGCGCTGCGAGATCAGCGCGATGCCGGTGCCGAAGCGGATCGTCTTGGTAACCGACGCGAGGAATCCGAACGTAGCCACCGTATCGAGCATGCCGCCGCCTTCCGGTACGGGGAGCTTGCCGTCACGCGAACCCGGATACGGAAATTCGGTGCGCTCGAACAGTACGACGTGCTCGCCCATCCAGATCGACTCCAGGCCGGCTGCCTCGGCCCGCCGGCCGAAGTCCGCTACGAACTGCGGTGTGCACTGCGGCGACATGAACGTTGCGAATACGCCGATCTTCATCTTCAACTCCTCGTTGTGGTCATCGTGTTGCCAATAGCTTGCCGTCAATCTCGCGAATTGCCGGGCGGGTGACGCCGACGAGCAGCGTCACGACCAGAAAAGCGGTCGCGCCGAATGCGACTGCGGTCACCACCGAGGTTTCGTGGGCGATTGCACCGAGCAGGAGTCCGCCGAGCGGCATCAGGCTGTACGTAATCGAATGCACGCCCATCACCCGGCCGCGCAGCGCATCCGGCACCTCGAGTTGCATCACGGTCATCGAGCAGATCATGAACACCGATGCGCACACCGACGACGCGAAAGCCGTCAGCAGTGCGAGTTCGTACCAGCCGTATTGCACCGATATCGCGAAGCCGTACAGCGATATGCTCGAAAACAACGCGCCCGCGAGCAACATCACTCCCAATGAACGCGCGTGTTGCATGCCGCCGACCGCGAGCGTTCCCACCACCGAACCGACACCGGTCGCCGAGAGTAGAAATCCGTAACCCGTTTCGCCGGCATTCAGATGTTGCGCGAACGCGGGCATCAGCTGCATGTAGGAGCTGACGAAGAACATCCCGGCATACGACAGCAGAATCAGCCAACGGAACAACTCGTGCGCGGCGATGAAGCTGAGTCCCTGCTTGATCTGATGTAGTGTCGAGCCCCCGTGGGTTCCAGGCAGCGCGAGTGGAATTGCGAGCATCACGAAGAACATCACCACGAAGCCCAACCCGGCGAGCGCGAATAGAAATGCGGTGCTGGTCAGTGCAATCAGCACGCCGCCGAGTGCCGGCATGATCATACGTGTGGATTGCCATAGGACGGAATTCAGCGCGACGGCCGACAGCAATCCCGGCCGCTCGATCAGGTGCGGGAACAACGCTTGACGCGTCGGCCACTCGACGCCGGATATCAACGACGTCAGCGCAGCGATCGTCATGACATGCCATACCTGAACGTGACCGCTGGCGTCGAGCGCGGCGAGCAGGAACATCAAGGCCGCCGTCAGCGTCGATGTGATCAGGATGATCTTGCGCTTGTCGAAGCGATCCGCGACCACGCCGCCGAACAGCGACATCAGAATGTTCGGTACGGCCGCGGCTGCACCGAGCAGGCCGAGGTCGAGCGCGGAACCCGTCAGCTTGTACACGAGCCAACCCTGCGCCAACGCAACGAGTTGAGTGCCTCCGACCGATGCGAACGACGCGAACCAGTAGCGGCGGTACAACGGATACTCGAACGCCGGATAGCGAGTCAGAAACGCGGTTTTCACGGACGGCCCGTTTGCAAGCGAACGCGCAGTTAACGGTGGAACGCAGGTGCGGCGCAAGAGTAGCCTACGCGGCCCATACGGCGTGGCTGCATCGATGAAGGTGATCGGCTCGGGCTTCGGCAGAACCGGCACGTTGTCGCTCCAGGCAGCCTTGCAACTCCTCGGTTTTGCACCGTGCTACCACATGGTCGAAGTGATCAAGCATCGCGGCCATCCGAACGCATGGTTGCGCATTGCACGCGGCGAGCAGCCGGATTGGCGCGCGTTGTTCGCGAAGTTCGAAGCGACGGTCGACTTTCCCGCGTGCGTCTACTACGCGGAGCTCCTGCGCGAATTTCCCGATGCGAGAGTGGTGCATTCCGTGCGCGACAAGGGCGACTGGTACCGCAGCAGTTTCGAAACCATCTTTCAATCGCGAACGGTGTTCCCATCATGGTTGCGTCGGTCGAGCAGCCTCATCGGCAGCCTGCTCGAGATGACGGAGCGAATCGTCTGGAACGGCGTCTTCGAGGGGCGCTTCGAGGATGCGCAGCGCGCGCAACAGATTTTCGATGAGCACACCGCGCGAGTACGCGCCACGGTGCCGGCGGATCGCCTGCTCGTGTTCGACGTGCGCGAGGGTTGGGGTCCGCTGTGCCGATTCCTTGGGGTGCCGGTGCCGAACGTGCCGTTCCCCAACGTCAATGATCGCGTCTCCATGCTGCGGCAGATCCGGACACTGCGCCGGGTGACGCGCGCTCTACCGTGGTTGTTCGTGACGGCGATCGCGGGGTTGGTGATCGCTTGGATGCGCTGACGATTCTGTGTGGGTGCGCTGGTAGCCCGGTGGAGGTCGCGCTGGTAGTCCGGTGGAGGTGGTGGCTTGAAGCGCCCGACACGCTCGAGCCCTCCCAGGGCGCTCCGAACCGCGCCAACCAAGGCGCCTCAGGGTTACGTAACCGGCCGGC
>JANLUG010000352.1:0-3040 GCA_031363335.1 Gammaproteobacteria bacterium | reverse complement strand
CCGGCCACGTCAGCGTGCACATCGAATCTAACGGCGCCGAAGCGCTGATTACCGGCGACTGCATCCATCATCCGTGTCAGATCGCGCGAACGGATTGGTCCAGTTCCGCGGACTTCGACAAGGCGCAGGGCATCCGCACCCGCGACGACCTGTTGGCGAAGTACGCGGATTCCGCGGTGCTGGTCATCGGCACGCATTTCGCGACGCCGACCGCCGGTCGCGTGAAGCGGGCGGGCAACGGCGCGTATCGATTCGAGGTCTGACGGCATGCCGCGCGAAGCCGATTTCGAGTTCGATGCCGTTCTGTCTGGGCCGAACATTCGAATACGACCGATTCGTACGGACGAGTTCGAGGCGCTGTATGCGGTCGCATCCGACCCGCTGATGTGGGCTCAGCATCCGGCGAAGGAGCGGTCGCAGCGCGGCGTCTTCGAAACCTGGTTCAAGGATGCCGTTCCACAGCGCGCATTGACCATCGAGGAGTCGGCGACGGATCGCGTCATCGGATCGTCGCGCTACTACAACTGGAATCCTGCTGTGCACGAAGTCGCCATCGGCTTCACGTTCATCGCGCGCGATCATTGGGGCGGGCAAACGAACGCCGAAGTGAAACGCCTGATGCTCGACCACGCATTCAAGTGGGCTCGGACGGTGTGGTTCCACGTCGACCCCGCGAACACCCGTTCGCGCAAGGCGATGGAGAAGATCGGCGGGATCTACTCGCATACGGCGATGATCGGGATATCCGGTGCCGCGCCGAGGGAGTATACGTTCTACCGGATCGACGCCCCTTAGTGAATCAGGCCGCGTTGCGCCGTCGGCGTTCGCTCTTCAATAGATCCATATGATACCGGCGTCGCGTTTCGTTCAGCCAGTGTTCGAGGCGGCGGCGCAGCGGCGGGAAATCCGAAATGATGAGCGCCGCCCCGAGCGGCAGCATCCAGAAACCGAGAATCGGCAGGAATCCGACCACTCCACCCGCCATCAACAGCAGACCCAGCAGTGAGCGAATACCCGGCGGAAGTCTGCGCTGGGCCCAACGAACCAACCGATACGCGACGATGACCAGCCGATGTTGCCAGTTACGCTTCTTTGTCAAACGGCGCTAAACCTGCATCGGACTGTCGTCAGGCGCCGTGTGTCGATCGGGGTTGGAGCGGCGCCCCAGATCCGGGTCGATCGAGTGGAAGTGATAGCAGCCGTCTTCGCCGAGCGTGCGCTCGATGCGGTTGCGGTGCATCAGCAGGTGCAGATGCGCAATCGCCTCGCCCAACGCCATCATCATCTGGCGCGGATCGAGCTTGCGCTTGAACAGCACCGGTAACAGATCGCGCGCAAGCGCGGGCGTCTGACAATGCTCTTCGATCGCGAGCATACGATCTTCGTGATGGTTGATCAGCTGTCGCAGCCGTTCGCGCACGCCGTAGAACGGCAGGTTGTGCGCCGGCAGCACCAGCGTTTCGCCGGGCGTCTTCATGAACTTGTCGTGCGACTCCATCCAATCCTTCAGCGGATTCGCTTCCGGTTCCGTCGGATGCACGCTGACGTTCGACGTGATGATCGGCAGGATCTGATCGCCCGAAATCATGATGTCGAGCGCTTTCGAATGCAGACAGGCGTGTTCCGGTGAGTGGCCTGAGCCGACCACCACATCCCACGCTCGGTTGCCGATGCGCAGTTCGTCCCCATCGACGAGTCGTTGGTAACCCATCGGCATCGACGGCATGCTGAATCCGTCGTTACCCTTCGCGCGCGACTCCCACATCTGTTTCATCTGGCCGAGATAATCGCGCGGCATGCCGGCGCGTTCGAAGAACACCTGACCCTGCCAGCTCGAATGTTGTCCGGGACCCGATGAGCTGAACGAGCGCGCCTGGTAATACTCCGCGCGCGTCATCAGCAACGGACATTTGAAGTGTTCTGAGATCATGCCGGCCTGACCGATGTGGTCGGGATGCATATGCGTGCAGATCACACCCTTGACCGGCTTGCCGCCCATGTCGCCGGTGAAGAGTTGATGCCACAGCGTCTCTGTTTCCTGGTTGCCCAAGCCGGTATCGACGACATACCAGCCGTCGCCGTCGTCGAGCAGATACAGATTGATGTGGGTCAGCGAGCCGCCCATCGGCATGGTGAGCCAATGGACGCCGGGTGCGACTTCGTGCGTCGTTCCGGGTTTCGGATGATCGGGATAGGGATATACGAGGTCTGTCATGCCTCGGAGTATATGCGGACTATCCGGCCGGAGCATCCGTTGCCACACGCTTCAATGTGACGCGCAGCAGCAGAAATCCGACCACTGCGGATAATACCGATCCGCCGAGCACCGCCGCGCGCAGCGGCGCACCGTAGTCGGTCGGTGAATGCTCGAACGCGAGCGAGCCGACGAACAGGCTCATCGTGAATCCGATGCCTGTCAGCACCGCCACGCCGTACAGCGACAGCCACGATGCGCCGCGAGGCAGTTCGGCGAAGCCGAGCTTGATCAACAGCGCGCTCGTCGCAAACACGCCGACCTGTTTACCGACGAAGAGTCCGAGCACGATGCCGGTGGCGACGCCGCCTGTCAGTTCGCTCGCCGTCATGCCGGCAAACGACACGCCGGCGTTCGCGAACGCGAACAGCGGCAGAATCATGAAGGCGACCCACGGATGCAGGATGTGTTCGAGGTGTCGCAGCGGCGAGCCGGCGTATGCAGGGTCAGCGTGCTTCAGAGGAATCGTCAACGCGACCACGAAGCCGGCCAGCGTCGCGTGCACGCCGCTCTTCAAAACGCAGACCCACACGAAGATGCCGACCAGAACGTACGCCGCGATGCGGCCCACGCCGAGGCGATTCATTACGATCAGAACCACGACGCCCGATAGCGCGAGCGATAGCGAGACGACCGATAGATCAGTGGCGTAGAACAGTGCAATGACAACGATTGCGGCGATGTCGTCGAAGATCGCAAGCGAGGTCAGGAACAGCTTGAGCGAAACCGGCAGCCGGCTGCCGAGCATCGACAGCACGCCGAGCGCGAACGCGATGTCGGTAGCGG
>JANLUG010000338.1:0-1081 GCA_031363335.1 Gammaproteobacteria bacterium | reverse complement strand
GCGCCAGCTGCCGGAAGAAAATCGTCATATCCGTTTCGGCGAGCCGCAGCACCGCGTCGAGCCCGCTGAACAATTCCGCATCGGCTGTCTCGAACGCACGCAAGCCGAGCTTGCGCGCCATCATCGCCTGCCACGACGCCGTGTAGTCGCGCGCAAAATCCTGCAACACCGCTTCCAACGGTTCCGCTTTGTCGATCAACGGATAGATCGCGTTCGCCAACTGCAGCAGATTCCACTGCGCGATCGGCGGCTGCTGGCCATATCGGTAGCGGCGGTTGGCGGCGTCTGTGGTATTCGGCGTCCAGTCGGGATCGTAGTTCTCGAGCCAACCGTAAGGACCGTAGTCGATCGTCAGACCGAGAATCGACATGTTGTCGGTGTTCATCACGCCGTGTACGAAGCCGACGCGCATCCACTCGACGATCATCTGCACCGTCCGGCGCGACACTTCGGCGAACCATGCGATGTAGGTGTCGACCGACGGCGCCGCAACGCCATCGAGCAACGCCGGAAATTCGGTGCGTATCGTGAAGTTCGCAAGGCGCCGCAACAGCTCGATGTCGCCGCGCGCCGCGAGAATCTCGAAATGCCCAAAGCGGATGAACGAAGGAGCGACGCGGCAGACCACGGCGCCGGGTTCGGCCGCCGGATGCCCGTCGTACAGCATGTCGCGCATCACCTGCTCGCCCGTCACCACCAGACTCAGCGCGCGCGTGCTCGGCACACCGAGGTGAAACATCGCCTCGCTGCAGAGAAATTCGCGGATCGACGAGCGCAGCACTGCAAGACCGTCAGCCGTGCGCGAGTAAGGCGTCGGGCCGGCGCCTTTCAACTGCAACGCCCAGTGTTCGCCGCGCGAGTTGACGACGTCGCCCAGATTGATCGCGCGGCCGTCGCCCAACTGGCCGGCCCAGTTGCCGAACTGATGCCCGCCGTAGACGGTGGCATGAGGCTCCATCCCGTCGAGCAGGCGGTTACCGCCGAAGACCTCGGCGAACAGCGACGAATCGATCACCGTGGGCGGCAGGTCGAGCAGTTCCGCCACGTCGCGCGAGTAGGCCACGAGCTGCGGGCTCGCGAC
>JANLUG010000336.1:0-2280 GCA_031363335.1 Gammaproteobacteria bacterium | reverse complement strand
ATACGCTGCGATCAGGTGGCGGTGGAGGCCTGATGCGCCGTCCCGTTGCGGAACCCTGAGGCGCCATGGATGGCGCCGTTCGGAGCGCCCAGGGACGGCTCGAGCGTGTCCGGCGCTTCAAGCCTCCACCTCCACCGACTACAACGCTCTACCGCGTCGTCAGTGTCAGCGTTACGCCAGCCGCACCGAGTCGCTCGCGCTCCCAGTCGAGCTCGGCGCGTGACAGAGCGTGCTCTTCGAGCCAGCGTGCATCGATCGATACGTCGATGGCATCGCCGTTCGCCTTAATTCCCACGTTGGGAGAATCGGCGTCGGTGCGCGTGCGTTCGAAGATCACCGCGAGGCGCAACAGAATGGCCAGACGCTTCAACGCCCGGGCCACCTGTTCGGAGAACGACGCGAATGCAAACAGTGGAAATCCGCCGCGATGACTGCGAATCAGCAGCGCTATCGCGCGGCGCTCTTCGGGATTGAAACCCGGCAGCTCGCCGTTCTCTACAAAATATGCACCATGCCGATTCGGTTGGCGGGCCGAAACCATCAAGCCGATCTCGTGCAGATCCGCCGCCCACCCGAGCAACTCGCGCAGATCGACGCGCTCGAGATGCCAATGACCCGACACGGCGTCGAGGAGACGAAGCGCCAACGCGCGGACACGGCGCGCCTGATCGACATCGACGGCGAAGCGGTACTGCCAGCCGTCGACGGTGCGCTCTTGCACGTTCTCGAGTGTACGGCGCGCGGTGAGATCGTAGAGCAGACCATGCTGCAACGACGCGTCGACAAACTCGATGCGGTCGATGTCGAGCGTCTCGAAGATTGCCGAAACAGCCGCCAGTCCCGCAGGAAAAGTGTCGACGCGCTCCGGCTCGAGCCCGGGAACGCTGAGGTCCGATATCCAGCGACGTTCGAGAATCGCGCGTTCGAGTTCAGCGATGCCTTCGCGGGTTAGCGGCCCCGAATCGAATCCGTTGGCGGCCAATACGCTTTGAACCGACTCGATGGTGCCCGACGTTCCGATCACCACCGCATCGCGCGCGTGCGCCTTCCAAGTTGGAACGAGCGGTGCAAGCAACGCGCACGCATCGCGCCGCGCATCGACATAGCCCTTCGACAGCGACACGCCGCCGCTGAAGCAACGATCCGTCAGCGTGACGCAACCGAGATCGACGCTCGTGGCATGCTGCGGATCGAAACTGCCGCCGACACAGAATTCGGTGCTGCCGCCGCCTATGTCGATTACCAGTCGGCGACTGGCGTTCGCCGCCAACGCGTGCGACACGCCAAGGAAAATCAGCTCCGCTTCTTCTTCACCGGTGAGTATACGAATCGGATGTCGCAGCAGCCGCTGCGCCGGCTCGAGAAACGAATCGCGATTGCGTGCGTCGCGCAGCGCCGACGTGCCGACGATGGAGACGCGATCGAGCGGGACGCAGCGCAGCCGCTGCGCGAATCGCGCGACGCAATCGAGGCCGCGTTGCACCGCGGCGGCACTCATCACGCCTGCGGTCGAGCCGCGACCGAGTTGAACCTTTTCTTTGAGGCGCTCGAGCGCGACCAGTTCGCCGCGATCGACGCGCGCGATGATCAAATGAAAGGAGTTCGATCCGAGGTCGAGAGCCGCCGCGAGGCCGTCCACGCTTGTCATCCATACTTGAAAAGGCCCAGGTCAGGCCCAACAATCCATCGGCAGCATAGCGTAAGCGCAGCATTCTGGGACCGGCTGCTTACTCGGTCTCGAGGGACGGTGCTAGACTCGGTCGTCCATGCGCACTTACGCTGCGCATAACCAAACGGGAGTTTTACGATGAGTGCGAAGATCGTTCACATCAGTGATTCCAGCTTCGAGAAGGATGTTCTCAGCGCCGACAAGCCGGTGCTGGTGGACTATTGGGCAGAATGGTGTGGACCCTGCAAGATGATCGCGCCGATTCTCGAAGAGATCGCCAGCGAATACGGCGACCGCATCAAGGTCTGCAAGATGGACATCGACGCCAACCAGCAAACTCCGCCGAAATACGGCATTCGCGGCATTCCGACGCTGATGCTGTTCAAGAACGGTGAAGTTGAAGCGACGAAGGTCGGCGCGCTGTCGAAATCGCAGCTCGCTGCGTTCCTCGAAAGCAACATCTGAGTCTCTCGAAAGCGATTGTGAAAATGAGGACCGGCACACGGTCCTCACACCACTCACACCGAATTTGTCTCTAGACGCCCCGAGGGGGCGGTGGTAGATTCCGTTCGCCAGTGCTCGTTCTAGTCGCCTCCCTTCCCGTTTCCTCG
>JANLUG010000999.1:0-1990 GCA_031363335.1 Gammaproteobacteria bacterium | reverse complement strand
GAGGCTTGACGCGCCGGACACGCTCGAGCCGTCCCTGGGCGCTCCGAACGGCGCCATCCATGGCGCCTCAGGGTTCCGTAACGGGACGGCGCATCAAGCCTCCACCTCCACCTGATCGCAGCGTGTCCACCTAACGTTGTAGGTTTTGCCCGTAGCGCGTGAACCGATGTACTCGATGTCTTGAGGACATCACAGCCGTAGACGACGTCTCGATATCACTTCCCACTCGGAGTCGCGGGTTACTCGGGCGAGGGGCGGAGGGTCGGTGCGCCGGACCGTCTCGCGCCAGGACGGCGCGAGGCGAGCGCCAGGGATGGCTGTCTTGCGTGTCCGGCGCACCGACCCTCCGCCCCTCGACCCCTTTCGAAGTCGAGTTCGCAGAACACCCGATCGAAGTCGAACAACAGCTAGACCGGCAGCTTCAATCGACCGCGCGCCTGTTCGTAGGCGTGACCGGCGCGGATCAGGGTGGGTTCGCCGAGGAAGCGGCCGATCAGCTGGAACGACATCGGCAGTCCGTCGCGGTTGAAACCCGACGGCAGCGTGATGGTCGGGTGGCCGGAGTAGTTGAACGGCGCCGTGAAAGTGATGAAGTCTGCAACGCCGTCGGCGAGCAGCGATGCCATCTGACTCACGCGCGGCGGCGCGAACACCATGGCGGGCGCAGCGATCAGGTCGACGCGGCGCAGCAGCGCTTCGAGGTCGGCACGAAAACGCTCTCGATGGCGTTCGAGCGTCGCGTACGCGAGGCCCGATGCGGCGAGCCCGCCGTCGATCAGTCGCGCGAGTACAAGACCGTAGTCCGCGCGCCGCGAAGGAAAATGCGCCAGGTGTGCGTGCGCCGTTTCGACACCGCATGTGATTCCCCAGCCCTGCACGAGCGGACCATACGGTGGAAGCTCCACTTCGATCACTTCGGCACCGAGATCCGTCAAGGTCGCGAGCGCCTGTTTCAGCGACGCGACGACATCCGCGGCAACACCCGTTTCAGCGTATGCGCGATCGATGCCGATGCGCATGCCGCGCACCGACTCGCCGATTGCGACGCCATAGTTCGGCACAGCCGATTCGAGCGACGTCGCGTCGCGCCGATCGTGACCGGCCAGCACTCCGAGCATCCGCGCGGCGTCTTCTACACTGCGCGTCATCGGGCCGATGTGATCCAACGATTCCGCAAGGGGAAAGGCGCCGTATCGGCTGACCCGGCCGTACGTCGGTTTGATACCGACGATGCCGTTCGACGCCGACGGAAACCGGATGCTGCCGCCGGTGTCGGTACCGATCGCGCCGTACGCAAGCCCGGCGCCGACGGCGACGCCCGAACCGGACGACGACACACCGGGCCACACGGCCGGATCCCATACGTTGCGCGGCGGATCGACTTCAGGATGGTGATCCGAGAACGCGCCTTCGGTGAGCTTCACCTTGCCGACGATCACGGCGCCCGCTTCCTTCAAACGCGTCACTACGGTCGCATCTTCGTCGGGTACCCAGTTCGCGAGCACTTTCGTGCCGCACGTCGTCTTCACGCCGCGCGTCCACAACAGATCTTTCAATGCGATCGGCACGCCGTGCAGCGGACCGAGCGGCTCACCCTTCGCACGCGCAGCATCGAGACGCTCCGCGCTCGCCATCGCGGCGTCGGCCGTTACCGTGACGAACGCGCGATAGCGGTCGTCGGTCGCTTTGATCCGATTCAACGCGTGTTCGGTAACGGTCTTCGACGTCAGCTCGCCGCTCTTGATCCGCCGGCAGACCTCCGACAGCGTCAACCAGTGCAGATCGGTCACGCCGCGCCCTCCAGATCGAAGATCTTGCCCGGATTCAGAATATGCTTGGGATCTAACGTTTGCTTCAAGGCGCGCATCAATGCGAGTTCGACGGGCGAACGGCAGATCGACAGGTACGGTTTTTTCTCGAGACCGACACCGTGTTCGGCCGATACCGAGCCTTCGATCGCCTCCAGCGGTTCATAAACGCTGCGTTCGAC
>JANLUG010000299.1:0-14490 GCA_031363335.1 Gammaproteobacteria bacterium | reverse complement strand
CGGCGACGTAGCGCAATTCTTCGTTCGTTACTCCGCGCCCAAGATTCTCTTTCAGGAACCTTAGGATCTTGTCGCGCACGGATCCGGGTTCTTTGCGTATTCTGTTCGCAACGTGCCATCGGTGTGCGGCGTCACGGTCCTCTTCGGCGTTCAGCAAGACGTATTCGTTCGGCTTCATCGCCTTCAGGTTGAGGGGAACTTCATCAGCCTGGTCGTCGCGCATCTCTTTGATCGTGATGCCACTTACGATCGTCCAACCAGACTCGACGCGCAGCTCGCGCACACGCCTGGCGTACTCCTGAATGCCTGAAACCACGAGGAGCTCATCTCCATTTATCTTCGTCGCCGGATATTTGCAGAAGTAGTACAGGATTCGGTCCTTCGCTGCCGACGCGGCCTCCGACGGAATCAACGCCTTCCCCAAGTCGCGGAGCTTGTGGAAGATTGGAATCAGGGCGAGCACCTTCGAGCGAAGTTCGCCGGATCGAAGCTCTGCCTCGAAGTTCTCGATTAGGTCCGCGACCGCGCGGCGTGCGGTCTCAGGGTCGGCCTGCTTAGGACGCCGTCTTTGCTTCGCCATCGAAGAACCTTTCCAGCTTGCCTAACAGCTTTGGTTGATTGCGAGTCTGGCACTGCCAAACAACCAGTACATCCCAACCCATTGAGCGCAGCCTCATTCGTTGGGTCTTGTCCCGTTCAATATTCCGATCGAGTTTTCGATTCCAGAAGCCAACGTTTGTAGTGGGGCGCTTGGACCTCGAGCACCTCTTGTGCCCGTGCCAGAAACAGCCGTGTACGAAGATGGCCTTTTGGTGGCGGGGCAACACGATATCTGGCTTGCCTGGTAGGTCGCGCCGGTCGACCCGGAACCGAAGGCCCATACGATGAATGAACGATCGAACCAAGACTTCGGGCTTTGAGTCGCGTCCTTTGACGCGACTCATGATCCAGCTTCGCTTCTCCGGACTGAAAACGTCGACCATCTCAACGGTCTTTCATGGTCAAGAGTAGATAGACCACGTCAGCAACTCGTGCTGCTAACCCTGGGGGCACAGCGTTGCCTATCTGGCGTGCGATCTCAATTTTCGAGCCTGTGAACGCAAATTCGTCAGGAAAGGATTGCAAGCGCGCAGCTTCGCGGTGGGTGATGGGGCGGTGCTGTTTCGGGTGCAGGTAGCGGCCTTTTTCGGGCTTGAAGAACTCGGTTCGGATGGTGAAGGCAGGCCGATCCCACCAGAGGCGCCCGAAGAGATCCGTGCCGCCGCTCGTCTTCCTTATCCAACAACCCGGCGTTAGCTCGGGGGCGCGCTTCTGAAGATCGAAGCGGTTCATGCCCTCTTCGGGAATCGCCCGATACCGTGACACGCTTGTCGGCGTGGGAGAGCGCCCGAAGTGCAGGTCGAGAGGCGGTTCTTCGGCGTTGCGAATCTCTGTGCCCTTCGGGCGGGGAAGGTCCGCTATCGCATCGCGCACCGTTCGCCACTTTACGGCTCCCGGGAGATATCCACGCTCGCCGCCGTTGAAGAGCGACGCTTGCGTATGTTCCTTGCGGGGATCGAAGTGTGTCCTGCGTGGCGGGAACGCCTGAGCCGGGTCCGCGAGCTTGCATCCGACGATGAACGCCCGTCTGCGCGTCTGAGGTACACCGTAGTCGGCGGCCGACAGCACTTCGCCCCAGCATTTGAACCCCATCGCTTCTGCCATGCCAATGATCTCGCCGTGCTCGAACGAGCCCAAAAGCTGGGGCACATTCTCCATGACAAAGACTTGGGCGCCTGACCGCTGGACGATTTCAAAATAAGGTCGCCAAAGCTGCTTCCGAGGATCGCCCTCACGGTTCTTGTTCAAAAGGCTGAACCCTTGGCACGGTGGCCCACCAATCACGACATCGGCTGGCGGGATCTCTGTTTTCGGATCTTTGAGGATGTCAACGATATCGCCCGCGACACAGTGATCCCCGAAGTTTCTTCGATAAGTTCGCACACAATCGTTGTTGAAATCGTTTGCCCATACGGAGTCAAACGCGTGTCCAAACATTCTGGAAAACCCCAGTGTCATGCCCCCTGCGCCAGCGAACACGTCAATCAGGCGAAAGCGTTTGCGCTTGCGGCCGAGTGCTCCGTCGAGCCTGGCCTCGTAGATCTTTCGTTCCTCTCGGACAAGCCAGGCCGCACTTCCCTTCATCTCCTTCGTCAAGTTCCGATTCCTGCTTCTGTTTTCTAGAATCTGTCTCACAGCGTCTCACGACGCCATGTTGTCTAACACCCGATCCAATCGCTAGTGGTTGTACGCCGTTGTTCGATCGGCGACCAACGCCGCAATCCCCGCCGCCACGACATTCGCACCGACACTCGCGAGGATCGGCAGCAAATAACTGTGGCTGACATCAAACGCGAACCCCGCCGCACTCGGACCCACTAACGCTCCAAACGCAACGCTCGTGTACAACACCCCGATGATGCCGCTGACATTGCGCCCGCCGAAATTATCCATGACGACGGCCGGAAGAATCGCCACCCAACCGCCGTAGAAAAGCCCGAATAGCAAGGCGAACACGGCAAGCAACCAGAAGCCCGTTGCCACAGCCCAGATCGCCAACGACACCGCCATGCCGACATACATCGCGAGTACGAAGGACTGGCGGCCCATTCGATCAGCCAGTCCGCCCAGAAGGAACCGCCCGACCGTGCTGCCGACGCCGATCACGCCGAGCAGCAGCACCGCGGAGGAGTGATCGACGTTGTGGTCCATCGCGTACGGCACGAGATGCACGAACGGGACGAACACCCCGAATGAGCAGATCAGACATGCAACGTATAGCGCGACGAACTGCGGCGTTCGGATCGCTGCACTTAAGGACGTGCCGGATGGAAGTCTCGATGACGCGTTCGCCTGCAACGCGTCGCCGTCTGGTCCAACACCACGTGTGCTCGGATCGTTCGCGATGAACAGCGACATCCCCACGCCGATGACGACGGCGAGAATACCGAGCACGACATATGCCTCACGCCATCCAACGCTCTCGATCAGATGCGATGCGAGCGGCGGCATCACCAGCGTGCCCACGCCAATCCCGCTCACCGCAAGCCCCGACGCAAATCCGCGCCGCCGCACGAACCACCGCTGTACCGCACCGATGGCAGGCACATAAGAGCAGCCGACTCCGAGCCCCACGCCGAGTCCATACGCCACATACACTTCGACGATCGTGCGCGCCGCGGCGGCTAGCGCGAGACCCAACCCGACCAGGACCATCCCGAGAATGGCCAAACGACGCGCACCCCAACGGTCAGCCAGCGGCCCGCTGATGACACCGAGGCCGAAGTAGAGAAACGCGGCGAGTGAGAACACCAGCGACACCGATCCTCGCGACGCACCGAACTCGCGTTGCAGCGATTCGACGAACGCGCTGAAGCTGTAGGCGCAGCCGAAGCCGACGAAGGTGATCGCGAACGCCGCCGCAACCACGATCCAGCCATAGAAGAGACGCGTGTCGGGTGATGTCGAATTCATACGCCGTGCTGGATCGTTTCGAACCGTGGGATGAAACTACGAAACGGCGGCGATTACTTCATTTGATGGGCCGCAAACATGCACACGCACGATGATGGACTCGTCCGGTTCGAAGCCGAAGGCGGCGCGCCGTTGCCCGCCGCCAACGACGAGGGCTATGTCGATCACGACGGTGCTCGAATCCGGTATGCCTCTTATGGCGCCGGCTCGCCCGTCATCCTGCTTCACGGCGGCATGGGTCACGGCGGCAATTGGGGCTATCAGGTTCCGGCGCTCGTGGACAACGGTTACCGCGCCGTCCTGATCGACAGCCGCGGCCACGGCCGCAGCACGCGCGATGCACGACCGTACACGTACGAGTTGATGGCATCCGACGTCGCAGCGGTGATGGACACTCTGCGTATCGACCGCGCCGCCTTGGTCGGCTGGAGCGATGGTGCCTGTATCGCCATGGTGCTCGGTGCGAAATCACCTGCGCGCGTCGCCGGCGTGTTCTTCTTCGCGTGCAACATGGACCCGAGCGGCACGAAGGAAATCCAACCGAGTCCGCTCCTCTCCCGCTGCTTCGGTCGACACATGAAGGACTACGCGAAACTCTCAGCCACGCCGGACCAGTTCGGCGCCTTTGCAGAAGCGGTCGGTCTGATGCAGCGAACGGAACCGAACTACTCGGCGCATGATCTCGCGCAAATCAAAGTGCCTGTCGCGATCGTGCACAGCGAGCACGACGAGTTCATCAAGCGCGAACATGCCGAGTATCTTGCGCGCAGCATTCCGAATGCGGAGTTCGTCGATCTACGCGGCGTCAGTCACTTTGCGCCGCTGCAACGGCCGGATTATTTCAACGCCGCGATGCTTCGGTTTCTCGCAGCTCACAAGTGAAATCGTAGTGCTCAAGATCTATCACGTCCGCGGCACCCGCTCGGTGCGTCCGATCTGGCTTTGCTACGAACTCGAGTTGTCGTTCGAGATCGCGCCGATCGATTTTTCGCCGGCGTTTCGCAATTCACTGCAGTGGCGCGCGATCAGTCCGGCGGGCAAGGTGCCGGCGCTGACGGATGGTGACATGACGATGTTCGAATCCGGCGCGATGGTCGACTACATCCTCGAGCGTTACGGCGAAGGTCGATTGCGTCCGGCTCCCGGCACGGCGGAAAGCGCGCTTCATCACCAGTGGTGCTGGTTCAGTGAGGCGACATTAGCTCGCCCGCTCGGGATCCATCGACTGCTGCAGAGCAAGGGGCAGAGCAACGAAGCTATAGCCGCTGACGGCGAGCAAAAGGCGCGGATCTGTCTGGAGGTAGTCGATAAGGCGGTGTCCGATCGCGAGTTTCTGCTCGGTTCCCAGTTCGGCGCGGCGGACATCATGATGGGTTATTCCCTGGCACTGGTCGCCGATCTGAAGTTGCTGGACGACCAGTATCCGAACGCGCTGGCTTACTTCGAGCGGCTCAAGAGCCGCGACGCATGCAGGCGTGCGATGAGTGCGTAGTCGGCGGCTCTCATCGACGACCTCTGAACCCAGCAGCGAACCGAAACGCGCCGCATCGAGGCCGAGCTTCGTTGCGATCGCAATCAACTGTTCCGCACTGCGCGGCGGATTCGCGTCCGCGAATACGTCTTCATAAACGGCGAGCGAGTAGCGCTCCACTTCTCCCATGGACCGGGCGGCGATACAGGCGCGAATGACCTGCGACCAGTCGACGCCTTCGACGTTCGGCTCCCGATAGGGAATCGAGACCTGGGTCGCCGCGATATAGGAATAGCGGCTACCGAGACCGTAGTAAAAGTGAACTTCATCCATCGGTTCATTCACCTCGAACGTGAAAACACCGGCGCGATCAGCCGTGCTGGACGATGGTACGTTTCCCGGCATGAACAGTAACGAAGTCCGCCGCGCCTACGACACCGTGGCCGGCGAATACCACGGACGGTTTGCCGACGAGCTTACGCGCAAGCCGTTCGATTGCGCGTGGCTCGATCGGTTCGCAACCGAGGTGGTAGCCAATGGGCGCGTCGTGGAGATCGGTTGCGGCGACGGACACGTCGCGGCGTATCTCGCGAAGCGCCGGCTCCGCGTCGAAGGGTTGGATCTGTCGCCTGAAATGGTGCTCGTCGCTGCGCGCGCGTATCCGCATTTGAGCTTTTGCGTGGGCGACGCGCTTTCGCTTCCGTTCGACACCGGCGTGCTGGACGCGATCGTCGCGTTCTATTCCATCGTCAATCTGGACTCGCGCGACTGCGCCGACGCGTTCAGAGAGTTCAGGCGTGTGCTTCGTGCGGGAGGTGGGCTGACGCTGGCATTTCACGTCGGTGACGAAAGGCTGCGCGTGGAGCACTGGTGGGATACGTCGGCTTCGCTCGATTTTCACCTGCACCCGCTCGCACGCGTGTGCGAGCAACTTCGCGCGGCGGGTTTCGAAGTTATCCGCAGTGAAGAGCGCGGCCCTTATGCACCCGATGTCGAGGCGCAGACGCGGAGAGGCTACGTCGTCGCGCGAGTGCCCCTCTAGACGTTAGTACGCCCGCCTCGCCGGTTCCGGCGCGCTGGCCGCGGGTGCCGCAGCTGCGGACCTTCCGCCACCTTGTGCCGATTGGCTCGCGCTCGCGGTTGCCCGTGCCTCAGCGGCGCCGAGCACCGATTGTTCCTGCGGCGACAAACCGTTCCCGGTGATCGTGGATAGTCCGCCGGAGGATTCGACGATTTCCACCCGCTCCGCGTTCGATCCGCACATCGTGTCGGAAAAGACAGTGTGTCCTTCTGCATCCAGACACTTGAACACCTGAGCTTGTGCGTCTGCCGAGAGCGCGAGCGCGGACGCGACGAATACCGAAGCGATTGCTTTCATATCGTCCCCGATCAGCAATGCAACGACGCCATTCTCGACCGAGTGGCGCTTCGACGATGTGAACCAGTTACGGCCGTGCTCGCGCAATGGGCGCGCCGGGCATCAGCGCCGCTTGCGGTTCCCCTCGATACGTTTGCGAAGTACCGCGAGGCTTTGCGTCTGCATCGTCCCAAAGTTCGCGAGCCAACCGTCGCGTATGTCGTGCAGCGGTTGCGGGTTCAAGGTGTAGTTCTGAATCTTGCCGGCGCGTTCGACGTTGACCAGGCCGCATTCGCGCAACACGCGCAGGTGGCGCGATATACCTGGGCGAGATGCGCTCGAGAAATGCCCGGCGATTTCGCCGGCGGGCAGGATCTCGTGCGCGAGCAACAGATCGAGGATTTCGCGGCGCGTCGGATCGGCGATCGCGGTGAAGGCGTCTCTACCGCTCAACGATCGCCCTCAGCACCAGACGCGCTCCGGCGAGGCCTGAATCAGAATGCTCCGGCGTACGTTCAACAGGCTGATTTCGATTCCCATGACCGTCCCCTCGTTTTTGGAACCCCGCAGACTAACCTACGCGTAACCGAAGCGTTACTCAATAGGCCGGTGCATCGACATGATGTGCGAAGCGGGCGTCATCGATAAGCTGCGCCTCGAACGTACGAAGGAAGCACATGAAGGTTGTCGAGGACTCCGCCGCCGGACGCCCCTTAAGTATGCCGTCGGGCATTGCCTGGGCGATGGTGCCGCTGTTCGGCCTCATCTCGCTGCTGCATGGCCGCGACGCCGGTTGGGACTTCCGCAACTACCACTGGTACAACGCTTATGCGTGGCTGACCGGCCGCGGCGAGTTCGATGTGGCGGTGGCGCATCACGCCACTTATTACAATCCGCTGGCGGATGTGCCGGTGTTCGTCGTGGCGCAATACCTGCCGGCGTGGTGCGTCGGCTTCATGGTCGGTTGCGTGCACGGTCTCAATCTCGTGTTGCTTTACCACATCGCTCGAAGGGCACTCACGGTACCGTCCGTTTCCAGCCGCAACTGGCTGGCGCTCGCGCTGGCGGTGGCGGGTACCACCGGCGGAATGGCGCTGATCCTGGTCGGCAACTCCAGCAACGACATGACCATGACGCTGTTCGTGCTGCTCGCGCTTTTGTTGCTGGTTCGAGTCGACGTTTCTGCGATCGAGTTGTGGCGCTTCGGCGCGGCCGGGATCGCCGGCGGCATGGCGGTGGGGTTGAAGTTGACGATGGCGCCATTTGCGATCGGTCTCGCGGCGGGCGCCTTTGCCCTGAGTGCACCTTTGCGGATCCGTTTGTTGCGCGTGACGACCCTCGGCGTGGGCGGATTCGTCGGCGCGGCGCTCTTCGGCGGTGCGTGGGCATACACACTGTGGCATCAGACGGGCAACCCGTTCTTCCCCTATTTCAACGACATCATCGGCTCGCCGCTGATTCTCGATGCGTCATATCGCGACGAGCGTTTCTTGCCGCACGGCTTTTTCGAGGCGCTGGTGTATCCGTTCGTGTTCGCGTGGGACGGCATGCGTGTCAACGACGTGCCGTTCCGCGACATCAAGATCGCGCTGGCGTACGCCATCGTGCCGGTGATGGTGGTGTGGGCACTTCTCTCGCGACGCGCGCTAACCCAGTCGATGCAACTTCTCTTCGCAACCGCGCTTGTCAGCTACGTGGTGTGGGTCTCGGTCTTCGGCATCTATCGATACGTGCTGACGCTGGAAATGCTCGCGCCCTTGCTGATCGCGCTTGCGTTGACGCTATGGCCGCTTAGCGAACGACAATGCGTTGGCGCACTGGTGTTGATCGGGTGCGTCGTGCTGCTCGGCACCGGATGGCGCTGGATTCCGGTCGGCGGCATCGCATGGCGCGGTGCCTATGTAGAGGTGGCGCTGCCGCCGATTGCGGAGCCCGATTACACGATGGCGGTCATGGCGGGTCTCGAGCCGATGGGCTATGTCGTGCCGGCGTTCCCGCCGCAGATTCCGTTCCTGCGCATCGATGGTTGGCTCGATGCGCCGTCGTCGCACTCGGCCTACGGCGACCGGATGCGCGCCCGCATCGACGCGCACGTCGGGCCGATCTTCGGCATGTTCATCGCTCACGAACGGACGCGCGCGGTCGCGGCGTTCGACGCCGACGGCCTGGTGCTGGCCGACGCAGATTGCGCCACACTGGGCTCCGGCATCATTCGCACGAATATCGGCGAACCACTGTTGTGGTGCGCCCTCCACCGCAAGGCATCATCCGAATGAACGAACCCGCCGCTCTGGCTACGCCCTCCATCGCGGTGTTGCTGCCCTGCTACAACGAAGAAGTGGCGATTGGTCGCACCATCGAATCGTTCCAACGAGAGTTACCGACGGCGCGGATCTACGTATACGACAACAATTCGAGCGATGCCACGTCCGAAGTTGCGAGTCGTGCCGGCGCGATCGTTCGCACCGAACGCGCGCAAGGCAAGGGCGCGGTGGTGCGGCGCATGTTCGCGGATATCGAGGCAGACGCGTACGTGCTGTGCGACGGCGACGATACGTACGACGCGAACGCGGCTGCCGAAATGGTCGAACGTCTGTTCACCGATCGGCTCGACATGATCACCGGTGTGCGCAAAGAGACCGATGTTGCGGCGTACCGGCCCGGTCACCGCTTCGGCAACCGCCTGCTCACCGGACTGGTGCGCTGGGTGTTCAGCGCGCATGTCGCGGACATGCTGTCGGGCTATCGGGTGCTGTCGCGTCGCTTCGTGAAGAGTTTTCCGACGCAGACGACCGGCTTCGGTCTCGAAACGGAGATGACGGTGCACGGCCTTCAGCTGCTGATGCCCACCGACGAAGTCGTAACCGCCTACAAGCAGAGGCTGCCGGATTCGGTGAGCAAGCTGCGTACCTACCGCGACGGTTGGCGCATTCTGATGTTGATCGTCACGCTCGCGAAGGAAGAGCGGCCATTGTGGTTCTTCGGGATTATCGGCGTTGCGCTGGCGGCGCTGTCGATCGGCCTGGCGATTCCGTTGTTCATCGCCTATTTCGAGACCGGCCTGGTGCTGAGACAGCCGACCGCCATGCTGACGACCGGATTGATGTTGCTTGCGTGGCTCAGTTTTGTGTGCGGGCTGATTCTCGATACGGTGACACGCGGGCGTTGGGAACTAAAACGATTGCAGTACCTGTCGCTATCGCCGCCGGGAATCCGTGGTTGAAGCTCGGCGATCTCATCGCGCGGCTGTGGGAAGCCGAGTTCGTCCGCTTTGCCGTGGTGGGTACCGCGGCGGTCGTTGTGGACACCGCGGTGCTGTACCTCGGTCTCTGGATGGGACTCGGTCTCTATCTGGGACGCGTGGTGTCGTATTTCGTCGCGGCAACATGCACCTGGTACGGCAACCGGCGCTTCACGTTCACGACGCATGCGCACGGCGCGCGGGCAATCGTGGCCGAATGGGCCCGATTTCTGCTGACGAATCTCGTCGGCGGCGCCATTAACTATACGACGTATGCGGTGCTGGTCAGCCGGTTCGAGCTGGCGCGGGACTACCCGGTGCTCGGCGTCGCGGCCGGCGCAATTGCAGGGCTCAGCGTTAACTTCACGCTGAGCAAGTTGCTGGTGTTTCGCGCCCCGCGATCGAGCTGAGGATTCGGCACTATGACGGCTTGTTCATTCGCCTTGTTCGATACCGCGGTCGGCCGTTGCGGCATCGCGTGGGGTGAGCGCGGTGTGGTCGGCTTCATGCTTCCAGAGGGAAGCGAAGAAAAAACCCGCGCGCGCTTTCTGAAGCGCCATCCGGATGCTGAGAATGTAGCGCCGCCTCCTACCGTCCAGCGCGCGATCGATAACATCGTGGCGTTGTTGCGCGGCCAATCGCGCGACCTGTCCGATATCAAACTCGATATGACCGGCGTGCCGCCGTTTCACCAACGGGTGTACACGGTCGCGCGTACGATCGCGCCCGGTGCGACGTCGACGTATGGCGAGATCGCGACGCAGCTCGGCGATCGTGGTGCCGCGCGCGCGGTCGGGCAGGCGCTCGGGCGCAATCCGTTCCCGATCATCGTGCCGTGTCACCGCGTGCTGGCGGCGGGCGGCAAAGTCGGCGGGTTCTCGGCGAACGGCGGCATCACCACGAAGCTGAGACTGCTGACGATCGAAGGCGCGCACACGAACGAAGGCGATCTGTTCGACGGCGACGGTGCGTACGGCATCGATCCGGTTGTGGCCGTCGAGTATCTGAAGACGGCCGATCCGGCGTTTGGCCGCACCCTCGATCGGATTGGTCGCTACGATCTCGAACTGAAGAGTACGTCGAGTATCTTCGTCGCGCTCGCCGAATCGATTGTCTATCAGCAGTTGAACGGCAGGGTCGCGGCGACGATTTTCGCACGCGTCCGCGCGTTGTTTCCGAACGCGCACCAGGGTCCGACGCCGGAGCAGATCCTGCGTGCGTCGGATGAGAAGCTGCGCGGTGCAGGGCTTTCACAGGCGAAAATGCTGTCGATGCGCGATCTTGCGCAGCGCGCCGTCACGGGCGAGATTCCGACGCTCGCCGAAGCGCACGCAATGGACGACGCCGATCTCATCGACCGATTGACGCACGTGCGTGGCATCGGTCGCTGGACGGTCGAGATGCTGCTGATCTTTCGATTGGGTCGGCCCGACGTGTTGCCGGCCGACGACTTCGGCATTCGCAAAGGATTTTCCGTTGCGTTCAAGAAGCCCGAGATGCCCACGCCGAAGGAAGTGCTGGCGCGGGGCGCGAAGTGGGCGCCGTATCGCACCGTTGCGAGCTGGTATCTCTGGCACGCGTCCGAGGGCAGTTCATAGCGCCCCCGCGAGCCCCTCGACGACAGTGGTAGATGCTTCGCTGCTCATCAGGATGGAGACGCGCCGTCGCGAGCGACAACGTGCCAGTAGCGCACATCGGGCGGTGTGTCGCCGGGGCCGCTGGCGAGCTGATACTTCGCGGCGTATGCGGCCTGCACCCCAGCGGTGACGTTAGGATCGTCGAGCGGTACGAGTCGCACGGTGTAGACGTTGTCGCCGATGCGCAGGCGGACGTCGGGATTTTTGTCCACCCAGCCGGGCCAGTGTTTCGTCTGCGGTGCGCTGGCGCCGACGTACAGTTGCCCGTCGACCTGCGCGCACCAGATCGTCACCGCGTGCGGAATCAGATACGGCGTGTGTACCTGAATCGCAATTTCCTTGTTGTCGTCGGTGAAGCGCCAGTCCACCGGCACCGGCGCGTCGACGCCGCCGAGCAGGAATCCGGCGCGCGTCTCCTGCGGTCCGCAGCCGGCCATCAGCAGCGCAAAGCACGCTGCGAGTATTGACGATGCGATCTTCATAGAGCTCCCCCGATCTAATGTGACTTGTTCAATGTGACTTGTTCAATGTGACTGGGCGACCTGATAGATCGCGGTATGGCGAATGCTGGCGAGAGCGCCTCCCGCCGCATCCAGTATCTCGACATCGTTGACGATGTACTCGTGACCCTTGCGTTCGAACGCGTCGACGCAGCGGCCGACAACCACGAGTTCCTGCCCGCCGCGCGCATCGCGACGGTGCTGGATGCGGCTTTCGGTGTGGATCGCCGGCCCGTAGCTGAACGAATGATGCAGCCAATAGATGGGTTGATTGGCGAACCATGCCGGATGAATGCGCGCCGAGTCGCCGTAGAAGCACGCAAGCGTCTCGCCTTGTTTGTCGCGACAGAACGCTTCTGCGTCGGCGCGCGACAACGGCACGCGCCGCGCGCGCAACTCCTGCCCCACCGGCACGTTCTGCGGCGAAAGGCGCGGCAACGGATCGGCAGCGGCTTCGGGATGTTTGCGCATCGGAGCGGTGATCTCGCTAAGCCACGGCGCGTCGCCGAGACCGAGGTGTCCGTCGATGCGCACGCGGTCGTCGTCGCCACGCACCTCGAATGCACCGTCAGCGGCGATTCGAACGGTGAGCTTGTCGTTCGGAAACACCGGTCGCCGAAATGCAACATCTACCCAGCCGTGTTCGAGCCAGCTCGTGCCGGCCGCATCGATGATCGCGGCTGCACACCAGCCGTAGATCGTAGCGCCGCCGACGAGTGCGGCACGAAATCCGTAGTCGCGCGCGCCGTCGCTGGAATGGATCGGGTTGCCGGGATTCGGCGCGTCCGCTTCGGGCATTACGGCGACGATCGAGCGTTCGACGGCGTGCATGATCAGACGACGGCGGCGGCGCGCAGCGCAGCGATGTCGGAAGGCGAATAGCCGAGCGCGGCCAGAATTTCGTCCGTGTGCTCGCCGAGTTTCGGCGGTGGGCGTTGCGACGATGGACCATCGGGCGTTGCGACATAACCGCTACCGACCACGCGGACGCGGCGGCCCGGCTTGGTCGGCGAATCGATCTCTACGAGCGCATTGCGGTCGGCGAACTGCGGATCGGCCGTGACGGCTTTGAAGTCGCGGATTTCCGCGACCGGAACGCCCGCCTCGATCAGCCGTTCGAGCCAGGTCTGCGTCCCCGCGCCCGCGAACAAACTCGTCAGCAATTCGTTCACCGCGGGTGTGTTTGCCACGCGCGCGTCGGGCGTTCGAAAGCGCGGATCGTCGTATTGGGGCGTGCAGCCCAGCACCTCGAACAGCTTCTGAACCTGCAGCTCTTTCAGCGCAACGACCTGAATGTGGCCGTCCGCCGTTGCGAATACGTTCGCCGTCGGCGCGCGCGTGGGCGAGCGGTTGCCGAACAGTTCGGGAAGCACGCCGTTGACGAGATAATTGCTGACCTGCGGCGCCTGCATGACCATCGCGGTGTCCATCATCGCGACGTCGAGGCGCTGACCCTCGCCGCTGATGCTGCGACGGTACAGCGCGGCCGAGATAGCGAAGGCGGTGTTCAGCGCGGTGGCCATGTCCACGGGCATATAGCCGGTGCGTGTCGGGCCGGTTTCCGGATGACCGGTGATGGCCATCATGCCGCTCGCCGCCTGAATCGCGCCGTCGTACGCCGCATAAGCGGACTTCGGGCCGCTCTGTCCGTAACCGGAGATCGAGCAATAGATGAGATCAGGCTTGAGCGCGTTCAACGTCTTGTAGTCGAAGCCGAGCCGTTGCATCACACCCGGCGTGAAGTTCTCGACCACGACATCGGCCGTTCGCACCAACGCGTGCACGATGGCGCGTGCTTCGGGCGCCTTGAGATTCAGCGTGAGACTGCGTTTGCCGATGTTGCAGGTCAGAAACGACGGCGACATTCCGGCGTCGTCGGTACCCGGCATCAAACCGCGAGTCTGGTCGCCGGTCCCCGGTTGTTCGATCTTGATGACGTCGGCGCCGAGTTGCGCGAGCTGCTGCGTCGCGAACGGTCCGGCGAGGACCTGGGTGAAATCGATGACTCGAATGCCGTCGAACGCACGCGCCAAGGAGGGATGCTCTTCAGGAATCGCGCTTGATGAAAGCCGAAACGTTGACGAGACGCAATGGAGATGGAGGTTCGGGTTCGGGGGCGGCGGTCGGATTCGCGGCAGGCTCGGCCGTTGCGTCATCCGCGGTGGCAACTTCGGCCCACGGCGTTTCGCCCGCGGGCACCTTGCCGTTCTCGAGCCAATCGACCAGCGATTCCCAGTGCGCCTGATCGACGCGGAATCGCGCGCCTTTCATCTCGTGCAGACCGATGCCCGATTCCGCCGAGCGGATGTAGTTCTGCGAATCTCGCAGCACCGCGATCACGGGGATCTTCAGCGCGTCGAGAAACCGCATCAGCGATCGGAAGATCACCGTGTTGCGTTTGACGCGGTTCGCGACCACCGCCATGCGGTTTTCGGTGCGCTGGATCTTTGCGTGCAGCAGTAGATCCGCGATGCAGCGCGTGACGGCTTGAATGTCGATGTCGGACGGCAGCACCGGGATCAGGATGCGGTCGGCATCGCGCGTGAACTCGATGTATTGGTGTTTGTTGATGGCGGCCGGCGTGTCGACAATGATCCGCTCGACTTCGTTCGGAATGCGCATCGCGAACGTGCGCGTCACCTTGGCCGGAACGTTGAACGGCGAGACGCCGTGAATGCGCGGCATGCTCTGCGTTCGTTTCGCGAGCCAGCGGGTGCTCGATGCCTGCGCGTCGAGATCCTGTAGTGCGGGGAATTGGCCGCGCGCGGCAT
>JANLUG010000292.1:0-4576 GCA_031363335.1 Gammaproteobacteria bacterium | reverse complement strand
AGCCGTCATCGCGATGGTCGTCATCGCCGTGTCGACGTCCGTCGGCCCGTTCGTCGGCCAGAACTGGGGCGCGCAGCGGTTCGATCGCGTGCGCACGGCGCTTTCGTTGTGCCACGGCTTCTGCTTGAGCTGGGGCGTGGCGTCGTTTCTCGTGATGGTCGTTGGCGGACGCTGGTTCGTAAGCCTGATCAACAGCGAACCCGAGGTAGTGGAAACGGCAACGATGTATCTGCTGATCGTGCCGATCAGTCTCGGCTTCATGGGCGTGATGGGTGTCGCCAGCGCATGCTTCAACGCGCTCGGTAAGCCGACGCCGCCGCTTGTGCTGTCGTTGTTGCGGCTGGTCGTCGTATTGATACCGCTGGCATTGCTGGGTCGTTGGCTCGCCGGCTACGCCGGCGTATTCGGCGCGACGGCAATCGCCAACGTCATCGTCGGGATACTCGCGCTCGCATGGAACAACCGTACCGTCCGCGTCGATTCGGATGCGATTCGAAACACCGCCGCCGTTGCGGCTTGAAGAAGGACTGCACATGACGAAACAGATACGGCTGATCACGGCATGTACGGCGATGGCGCTGCTGTGGTCGTCGGTGGTCGGCGCGCAAGACACGGCCGATCCCGCGGATGCCCTGCCGCCGCAGACTGAGTCGGCGCCGCTGGCGGATTCAGTACCGAAGGCTGAATCCGTAACGCCCGCAGAAACGTTACCGCCGGCCGACGCTGCCGCGACGGTAGCGACTGTCGCGCCGACGACGCCCGCCCCGACCGATTCGATCGACGTCACCGCGATGCAGGATTTCCTCGACGGCTTCTTCGCAACGGCGATGGATTCGCTGCACGTGCCGGGCGCGGTATTCGTCTTTGTTGAGAACGGTCGAATCGTTCTCAACAAAGGCTACGGCTTCGCCAACCTCACAACGAAGGCGCGCGTCGATCCGGATACGACACTGTTCCAGATCGCGTCGGTGTCGAAGCTGTTCACCGCAACCGCAGTGATGCAGTTGTACGAGCAAGGCAAGCTACAGCTCGACGAGGACGTCAACACGTATCTCACCACGTTCAAGATTCCGGACACGTTTCCGAAGCCGGTGACGCTGCGTTCGCTGATGACGCATACCGCCGGATTCGACGAGCGCGGCATTGGCATGGCCGCGCCCACCGCGAAGGAGTGGATCCCGCTCGGCGATTATCTGAAGGCGCGCCTGCCGCCACGCGTGCGCCCGGTCGGCGACGGCGCGAGCTATTCGAATCACGGTGTCGGCCTCGAGGGCTACATCGTCGAACAGGTTGCAGGCATGCCGTTCAACGACTACATCGGAAAGTACATCTACCAACCGCTCGGCATGACGCACAGCACGTTCGCGATCATCGATCCGTTGCCGCCGACGCTCGCACAGGGCTATCGATTCAACGGCCTCGACTACAAGCCCGAGCCGCATCTATACAACAACGTGATTCCGGCCGGCGGTCTGCTGACGACCGGCGACGACATCGCGCGATTCATGATCGCGCACTTGCAGAATGGTCAGTACGGCGACGCGCGCATTCTCGGCGAAGCGACGACGAAGGAAATGCACGCGCGCCAATACAGCCCCGACCCGCGAATGGAAGGCAGCGCGGTTCAGTTCTTCGAAGACAACGTCAACGGTTACGCTGCGATTCAGCACGGCGGCGATCTGCCGGGGTTTGCGTCGCTGTTGTATCTGATCCCGGAAAAAAACGCGGGCTTCTTCGTTTCGATGAACGTCGACCGCGACGAACTGCGTCGGCTGTTGACGAAAGTATTCATGGATCGCTTTTATCCGGCGATCACTCAGCCGCCGCCGCTACATACATCGGCCGACTTCAAGCAACGCGCCGCGCTGTACGTCGGCCGTTACCGCGACAATCGCCACGAGGAGAAGGGGCTCGCAAAAACGGCGGCCATGCTTACGGAAGTGCACGTCGCATTGGGCGAAACCGACGGCGAGCTGATCGTTCAGAGCGGCAACGAAACGACGCGCGCCATCGAACTAGAACCGGGGCTGTTCCGTCGCGAAGACGCCGATCACCGGCTGATCTTCACACCCGGAAGCGCCGCTACGCCCGGACGGATGGATTCAGAGCACGCGTCGTTCAGGAAGCTCGCGGTGTGGGAGACCGCACCCGCGCAGCAACTGTTCATCGCGTCGGTGCTGATCGTCTTTCTGAGCACGCTGGTGGGATCGATCGGTCGCGGTTTCTCGCGCGGCGTGATGCGACGCCCCGACAACAGCGACCGCACGACGCGCATCGCACGTCGGCTCGCCTTCGGCGCGGCGTTGCTGAACATCGTCGTGCTCGTCGGCCTGGGCTGGGGTCTGACCGGAACCGACCAGAACGCTTTCCTGTTCGGGATGCCGCTGCAATTCAAAGCGCTGCTGTGCTTGCCGCCGATCACCACCGCGCTGGCCGCCGGCATGGTGATCGTATTGTTGTTCGTGCTGTTCGGTCGCGTGCTCAGCGCCGGCGCGAAGTTCCGCTACCTGCTCGTCACCGTCGCGGCCGCCGCGATGGTGCCGTTCTTCTCGTACTGGAATCTCTACGGGTTCAGGTGGTGAAGCCGGCAGTTTACGGCTTCGGGTCGTCGAGCCAGATACACGTCGGACAACCGCCGCTCGCAAGCGCGGCATCGGCCAACGCGTGATCTGATTCGGTCTGGTATTGCGGCGTCGTATCGCGCTCGACGCGTGAATCGTCATGTTGCGCATCCGGGCTGCGCGGACGCATGACGCCGTCTTTCCATGCGTCGTCGTCCGCCCATTCGTACGGCAACGTCAACATCTGCCCCGGCTGTTGCAGCGTTTCGAATCCCATCAGCGCGTCTCGCACGATGTCGTGATTGAGCCGTGGCTGATTCGGCTTGCCGGCGGTGTGGCCGAGCGGAAAGTCGAGATACGCGGCGCGCGGCGGATTCGCCGCCTGGGTAATCGACAGCGCACTCGTCATCGACAGCGTAGGAATGCCCCGCCCTTCGATTTCCCGCGCGATCAGTCCAACGGACTGATGGCAGACGGGTCAGACGGGCACCAACAGGACGATGTCCACGCCATCGCGAACGACACGATTCGCCAACTCGGGCGCCAACCGTTCGCGCACTCGCCGCGACGAATAGATACCGCCCATGAACGCATACGCGCGCTCCGCCAACGAGCCGATGAAGCCTTCGCGTGCGAGCTCATTCAGCGTATCGATCGGAAAGACGACGTTCGGGTCACTGCGCGCATCGGTGAGGTCATAGGCGAAATGCGTAGCGCGCAACGTCGCGGTCGATTCGTGCGTATCGATGATGCGGAAGCTGGTGTCGTCTTTGTAGTGGAACGCGACCTGACCGGTCTTGTAGATCCCGCCGGAGCCGATCAATCCGACGCGACACTGCGACAGCGGCTTCGACAGCGCCGTCCAGGGCGGCGACGTAGCGTTCTCGACCCACTGATACGCAGCGTAGCCGAGCGCGCTGTATTGATCGCGCGTGCGTTCGATGTAGTCGACGGGAGGACGCGTACTCGGCATGGCGCGATCGTATCAACCTCTGGCGGGTCTGCAACGAAGTTTGTTACGGTCCGTCCCAGCATTCATTTCATTCAAGGAGCCAGTCATGCCGATCGATCCGAAAGCCGTGGGCGCAGTGGGGAAACCCAGCCGCCGTTCGTGGACGTCGAAAGACGCATTGTTGTACGCGGTCGGAGTCGGCGCCGGCACCAGCGAACTTCCGTTCACCACCGAAAATACCAAGGATGTCGCGCAACGCGTGTTGCCCACGTTTGCCGTAATCGTCGGCGGCGGCGGTGTGCCGATGGACAAGATCGGCTCATTCAATCCGTTCCTGATGGTGCACGGCACGCAAGGCATCGAACTGCTCGATGAGATTCCGCCCGAAGGTGAAATCGAGAGCATCGGCCGCTGCACCGGCATCTGGGACAAAGGCAACGCCGCGGTGCTCGAATTCGAATCGACATCGACGAATGTCGCGACGGGCAAGCCGCTGCTGAAGAACCGCATGTCGCTGTTCTGCCGCGGCGAAGGCGGCTGGGGCGGCGATCGCGGCCCCTCCGACAAAGCCGCGTTTCCCGACCGCAAGCCGGACCACAAGATCACGTATCAAACGCGCGAGGATCAGGCGCTGACGTATCGTCTCTCCGGCGATCGCAATCCGCTGCATTCCGATCCGTCGTTCGCGAAGACCGGCGGATTCGACAAACCGATTCTGCACGGCCTGTGCACTTACGGATTTACCGGTCGCGCGCTGCTGCACGCGCTGTGCGGCGGCGATCCGAAGCGTTTCCGATCGATGGACGGCAAGTTCTCGCGACCGGTCTATCCGGGCGACGCGCTAACGGTTTCGATGTGGGTCGACGGCAAGAGCTGCCTGTTCCAGACAACCAATCAGGACGGCGTCGTGGTGCTCGATCAGGGACGGGCTACGTTCATCTGAGTCTGGCGGCGCTCGTGCTGGTAGTCCGGTGGAGGTGGAGGCTTGACGCGCCGGACACGCTCGAGCCGTCCCTGAGCGCTCCGAACGGCGCCATCTATGGCGCCCCTCTGGGTTCCGTAA
>JANLUG010000270.1:0-2678 GCA_031363335.1 Gammaproteobacteria bacterium | reverse complement strand
AATTCCTGATCCGCTTGGGCGGTTCGGTGCTGTTCGGCGCGCTGATCGTATTTGCCGGCGGCTGGTATCTCGACAACTCGGTCGATCGCCAGAACGCCCGCAACCAGTTCATCAAAGACAAGATCGCGGTTCTCGATCAGCAGATCGCCGAAATTCGCGATCTGCGCCAGAAGCGCGAACAGTTGCTCGCACGCATGCGCGTGATCCAGGAACTGCAAGGCAACCGACCGGTAATCGTCCGTGTCTTCGACGAACTCGTACGGACGTTGGCCAAGGGTGTGTACTTCACGTCCATGAAGCTCGACGCTCATACGCTCTCGGTCGACGGCACTGCCGAATCGAACAACCGTATCTCGTCGGAGATGCGCAACCTCGAATCTTCCGTGTGGTTCAAAGAGCCCAACCTCAAGGGCATCAAGGAAAATTCCCAAGCCGGTGCTCAAGCGAGCAACTTCCAGATGACGGTCGTGCAGACCAGTCCGAAGAAGGCCGGGGCGGAAGGGGAGGAATAGCGGATGGCGCTTCAGGACACACTCGACCAACTGCGCGGACTCGAGATCGCCGATCTCGACGTCAACAACATCGGTGGCTGGCCGGCAGCGCTCAAGGCCATCATTCTGCTGCTGCTGTTTGTCATCGTCGTGGTTGCCGGTTACTTCTTCTACCTGACCGACAAGCAGGTCGTACTCGAAGGCGCGCAAAAGCAGGAACTCACGCTGCGCGGCGAATACGAGAGCAAAGCATTTCAGGCGGCCAATCTGCCGCAGTACCGCCAACAGAAAGAAGAGATGGAAGCGTCGTTCGGCACGATGTTGCGGCAATTGCCCAGCGACACCGAAGTGCCCGGGCTGATCGAAGACATCACGTTGGCCGCGCTCGACAACGGGCTGGTGATCGAGAGCATCGATCTGCAGCCGGAGCGCAAAGCAGAGTTCTACGTGGAGTTGCCGATCACGATCGTCGTGAGCGGGGAATACCACAACATCGGCGCATTCGTGTCGGGCGTCGCCAATCTGTCGCGGATCGTGACGTTGCACGACTTCAACATCAAACCCGTCAAGTCGCCGACGGATCTGAAGATGTCGATCGTCGCGAAGACCTATCGATACCTGGGAGATGAAGACAAGTAATGCGTGCGCCTAGACAAGCATTGCTGACTCTGGCCGTTGCGGGACTCATCGCGGGCTGTTCGGCAAGTAACGACTATCAGGACATCAAAGCGTTCATGGATGAAGTGGACGCGCGCGGCAAAGGTCAGATCGAACCGCTGCCTGAGTTTCTGCCGTATCAGGCTTTCGCCTACGGCGCCGGCAGCATGCGCAGCCCATTCGAACCACCGGTGGTCGTCAAGCCGGTCGACCCGAACAAGAAGACCGCGCTGGTCAAACCCGATCTGAATCGCGTCAAGCAGTTCCTCGAACAGTTCAACGTTGGCGCGATCGCGATGGTGGGAACACTCTCGCAAGGTTCTCGTTTGTACGGTCTGGTACGCGATCCGAATGGCGGCGTACACCGTGTTCAGATGGGAGATTTCATGGGTATGGATAACGGCAAGATTCTCGCGATCGACGAGAACAGGATCGAGCTACTAGAGATTGTGTCCGACGGTACAGGCGGTTGGGTAGAGCGCGAACGCACCGTGAACCTTGGAAGCGCTCAGTCATGAGGGTGAAGAATATGGAAGCAAGAACTTCAGCATTGCATCGAGCGCACGCGCGCGGGGCGATGACTGGACTCATCGCGGTGCTGTCGTGGCTCGTCGCCGGCTCGGCGATGGCGACTACGATGGAGTCCATCGAGTTCTCGTCGCTGCCTGGTGACAAGACCGAAATACGCATGAAATTCGACGGCACGCCGCCGGATCCGAAGGGATATACGATCGAGTCGCCGGCGCGAATCGCCCTCGATCTGATGGATACGAAGAGCGCGTTGACGACGAAGTACCACAGTCTCGGCATTGGCAATGCGCGGGAAGTGACCGTCATCGAAGCGAAGGATCGCACCCGAGTGATCGTCAACCTGACGCAACTTGTGCCTTACGAAACGAAGACCGAAGGCGACACGCTGTTCATGTACGTCGGCGCAGGCGGCGGTTCCCAAGCCATGCCGTCGCCGCAAAAATACGGCGATGCAGACGTCGTCAAAACCGAAGTAGCGCCTTCGCGCGACTCGCGCGTTTCCGATGTCGACTTCCGCCGTGGCGAGAATGGCGAAGGCCGTATCGTCGTGACGTTGTCCGATCCGAAAGCGCCGGTGGATGTCAGCAGCGAGGCCGGTCAGATCAAGATCCAGATCCGCAATACGCAGTTGCCGGACAATCTGCGACGCCGTCTCGATGTCACCGACTTCGCGACGCCCGTACAGGTAGTCGACGCGGTTCAAGTCGGTCCGAACATCACGATCTCGATCAACGCGAAAGGCAACTTCGACTATCTCGCCTATCAAGCCGACCAGACCCTGACGGTCAACGTGAATCCCGTTAGCGACAAAGAGCTCGCGCAGCGCGACGACATCTTCAAATACAAAGGCGAGAAGCTGTCGTTGAACTTCCAGGACATCGAAGTGCGCTCTGTTCTGCAGCTGATTGCGGACTTCACCGATCTCAACCTCGTCGCGAGCGACACGGTTTCGGGTCGCATCACGTTGCGGCTCAAGAACGTGCCATGGGATCAGGCGCT
>JANLUG010000268.1:0-7962 GCA_031363335.1 Gammaproteobacteria bacterium | reverse complement strand
ACGTCGGCGCGTTCAGGAGGCGGAACCCGGTTTGGCTCAACATCCCGTGCGCGAGGTGCGCCAGGAAATTGCGGTTCAGGTTGCGCCGCACCTGAATCTGGAAGCGCCGTTCGGCGCGCTGGTCGGCCTTGTCCGTATCGTTCGACAACAGTGATGTCCATCACGCAGGGCCAACCGGGTGCCTGACGCGTGCAGTCGCTCTGTGCGCGAGTCGGTCAGTAACCGACCGAGAGGTGCCCGATTGCGCGAAAGTGTAAAACTAATAAATACAATGTGTTACGAGATAGTCCTAAATTGGCATGAAACCTGTACCTACTGTCTCGGACCACAGTAGTAAGTGAACGCCACGATGAAAGACACCTTGAGTCGCTATCCGGGCCAGTTCGATCAATCGCCGGATCCGCTGTATGTCGCGATTCCGCGCGTCGAGATCATCTCGGAAATGGCCCGCCGCGGCGACGACCGCGCGCTGAACGATGTCTGTCTCGCCGTGGCGATCGTTGCCGAAGCGATGAACGCAGCGTGGGTCGCCACTCGCGCAAGCTGATCCTCTATCAGCGTCCTTTCCAGTTCGGTGCGCGCTTCTCTGCGAATGCCTTAGGGCCCTCGACGAAGTCTTCGCTCGCGACGAGCGCGCGCACCGAATCGTAGGGCTGCGTCATCGCGTCCTTCAGTGCGGCGATGTCGAGACCGCGATACACGACATCCTTGCTTGCGCGAATCGACAGCGGCGAACACTCGCAGATCTCGCGAGCCCAGCGCTTTGCCGTTTCCATCAGCTTGGCTTGCGGTACCACTTCATTCACGAAGCCGAGCGTCTGACCTTCGGCCGCGCCGACGCGCCGTCCCGTCAGAATCATGCCGAGTGCCTGCTTGGTGCCGATCTGACGCGGCAGGCGCTGCAATCCTCCGGCAAGTGCCGCCAGCCCGACGCGGGGCTCCGGCAACGCGAACAGCGCATTGTCGGACGCGATGATCAGGTCGCACGCGAGGGCAATCTCGAAACCGCCGCCCATCGCGACGCCGTTAACGGCCGCGATGACCGGCTTCGTCAGGTCGAAGCGCGACGTCAATCCGCCGAATCCGCTGGGCGTCGGCACGCGTTTGCCGCCTTCGGCCTGATGCCGCAGGTCGTTGCCCGCGCTGAACGCCCGGTCGCCGCGACCGGTGATGATCGCGACCCAGGCGTTGTTATCCGCGGCAAACTCGTCGAAGACGACGCCGAGTTCGGCATTCGCCGCGGGATGCAGCGCGTTCATTCGCTCGGGCCGCTCGATGGTGACGATCGTGAGGTGACCGTCTTTTTCGACGCTACAGAATTCCGGCATGTATCCCCCAGGTGGCGTGTGTTCGTTTTATGGAAGCGGTGTGCGCGACTACAAGTGTTCGGTGTTGTTGAACGCGGCAACCAACGGTTCCGGCTCCAGCAACAGCTCAGTCACGCTGCAGTTGTCGATTGGGTAGTTTGTCCAGTGATTCGCGTCAGCGTCAAGCAAGGCCGCGAGAGCAATCGCGAGCGCCGCGCCGTGACTGACGACCACGATCGGTCGCGTCGAATCGTCCGCCACATAGATGCGTCGCAGCGCCGGAACGATGCGACGCGCCACCGCATTGATCGAATCTCCGCCGAGCGGCGCAAAGTCGTGGTCTTCACGTATGCGGCGGAAGAAGTCGTGCTCGCTCTGCAAAGCTGCGAACGACGTGTCTTCGAGTTCGCCGATGCCGTATTCGCGCAGATCTTCGTCGAGCTGAACGGGTTGTCCGAGCGCGCCTCCGATGGCTTGCGCTGTGCGCAGACAACGCATCATCGGGCTCGAGTAAATCGCCGCCGCATCGCCCCAGTCCTGGCGGATCCGCCGTGCGATGCGCATGACTTGGCGTCGGCCGGTGCGAGTCAGTGGGCTATCGGTGCTGCCGTGCCAACGACCACGCGCATTCGCCTGGATCTGGCCGTGACGCACCAGCAACAGCGAACGCGTCATCGGTGCGCCTCAGTCGAGGCAGGCGTCAAACGTAGAGATCGATTCGGGTTCCGATGCGCACCGTTCGTGTAGTCGAAACGACGTGTTGATCGAGCGGGAACCGCCGTGGCGGTGCGTCTGCCCAGACCACTCTTCGGTCGAGTCCGCTGCGCCGCTCCTCGCGCGAGTGCCGTCGTTCGCCGTCTGGTAATTCGGCCGTGGAGTGTCTGCGGCGCTCGCGTGATTGGCGGCGTCGATCCGACTGACCACGGCGTTCGTCGCCGCGATCGGCGTTCGATTCCGGTGCGGACTGAAGTGCGGAATGAATCGCCGGCAATGCCACGACTACGGATCCAGAGTGCAGAGGTGTCGCAGCCTGCAGCATCCCGGACAGCGCGATGTGAGCGCTTGTGCCGCCCCTGTAACGATCGACGATTTACCGGCACGAACATCCGTCGCGGCGGCAATTAAGTGACGCGTACACCGACATTGCCTCCGAAAATGGTTTTCGACGCAGCGCGGCAGGTTAGGAGGGCGCGCGTATACCCGTCAAGGCAGCGCGCTCGTACCATCGCGCGGTGACAACTCATCAGTCGCGCACTGGCATCCAAATGGCGGTGCTGCTTCTTGCAGCGCTGGTTTCATGCGGCTGTCGACCGGCGGCGACTCCGATCGAGTTCAGCGGCCATACACAAGGAACGTCCTATTCGATCCGCGCGTTCTGTCGATCGCCGGAGCCCGGTCTGCAGGCAGACGTGGATCGCGCGCTGAATGACGTCATCGCCACGATGTCGACGTACGAACCGACATCCACACTGTCGAGATTCAACGCCTCCGCGCCCGGGGGTTGGTATGAGGTGCCAACGTCGCTGGCGCGGGTGGTTGTGGTCGCGCAGCAACTCGCGAGCTTCTCGGCCGGCGCGTTCGACGCAACGGTCGGGCCTTTGGTGAATGTGTGGGGATTCGGACCCCCGGGCGGAAAGCGCGACGCCGTGCCGTCTGCCGAATCCGTGACCGCGGCCCGAACTCGCATCGGTTATCGCCATCTCGACGCGCGCCTTACACCCCCGAGCCTGCGTAAACGGTTCGACATCGACGTCGATCTATCCGCGGTTGCGCAGGGGTACACCGTCGATGTGGTCGCAGAATTGCTCGATCGGCGCGGTTGCCCGAGCTACATGATCGAAATCGGCGGTGAGGTGCGTGTGGGCGCGCGCAAGCCGGACGGCGAACGCTGGCGAATCGCGATCGACGGACCTGACGGCGCCGCCGAACCCACGGTGCTGCAGCTTGAACACAGCGGCGTCTCCAGTTCCGGGGACTATCACGACTTCTTCGAGATCGAGCACCACCGCTACTCGCACACGATGGATCCCCGCACCGGCGCACCGATCGATCACGACCTCGCCGCAGTGACCGTGCTCGACGCGTCCACGATCTGGGCCGACGGATACGCCACCGTTTTGAACGTGCTCGGTCCGGTCGACGGTCCCGCGTTCGCCGCCGCGCATGGCGTGGCAGCGCAGTTCATAGAGCGCACGCCGACCGGCTACGTGCGCCACGAGACGCCCGCGTTCAGGGCCGCAACATCACGCTGAGCCGCCCGCTACGGTACCGTCGCCGTGAACTATGCTTCTGGAGTATCCAGCCGCACGATCCTGCATTTGAGCGACCTTGCCTACCGTGAATCCGCGGAAGTCGCCGAGTTGAGGCGTTCGCTCGCATCGGCGCTCGAGGCGCGCGCGCTGAAGTTGCCGCCGTTGCCGGGTGTGGCCGCCGAGGTCATGGCGAGTTCGCTCGACGACCATGCCGACGCCACCCGCCTCGCCGAACTGATTCAGACCGACCAGGGGCTGGCGAGCCATGTCCTGCGCGTCGTCAATTCGCCATCGATGCGTGCCGCAACGGAAATCGTCGCGCTTCGGCAAGCGATCGCCCGGCTGGGCATGAACCGGATCCGCGACATCGCGATCGCCGCATCGCTCGCGGGCGCGTTGTTCAAGCCGACGCACTACCAGGCCGAATCGCAGTACGCGCAGAAGCTGGGGTTGTGCACGGCGCTTTGGTCCAGGGAGCTGGCGCGCGCGTGCCGGAAGAATACCGAGATGGCGTATCTGTGCGGATTGCTGCACAACATCGGAACACCGGTTGTCCTGAATGCCCTCGGACAATCCAATTCGACCCATCTACAACCGCGCGACGTTGCAGCGTTGTTGGCTGAGTTCGCAGGCGCCGCCGGTGCGCTGCTTGCGTTCGAATGGAAGCTGCCGGAGATGGTCACAACGACAGTGCGTTGTGTCGACGACTTTGCGTCAGCGGGGCTGCACGTCGACGGCGTTGCGATCGTCAACGCCGCTGTTTGCGTTGCCGGGATGATGCTGCGCGGCGACATCTCCGAAGATTCGGTTGCCGCGCTGGATTCGATACGTCACCTGAATCTCTACCCTGACGATGTCGCGGCGTTTCTCGCGTTGCGCGACAGCGTGGCCGGCTCGCTCGAGGCGCTGGCAACATGAGCCGCTACGACGTGATCGTCGTGGGGTCCGGTCCGGCCGGACAGAAGGCCGCGGTGCAGGCCGCGAAGGCCGGACGCCGCGTCGCTCTGATCGAACAGCTGAAGGAAGTTGGTGGCGCGTGCGTGCATCAAGGCACCATACCGAGCAAAGCGCTGCGCGAGCGCGCGGTCGAACGCCGTCGCATCGCCGATCGCCTACGCGAACTCGGCATGCCGTGGGAAGCGCCGATGACCGACGTTGCATCGCTCATCGGTGAGATGACCGAAGTCATCCGCCACCACGACGCCTACATGGCGGCACAGATGAAGCGCAACGGTATTGATGTCGTGCATGGCCGCGCCAGTTTTATGTCGGCCTCGCAGATGCGAGTCAGATACACGGATGGTCGCGAGTCGGATCTGTTCGCGAACAATTTCGTGATCGCAACCGGATCCAAACCGCGCAAACCGGACAACGTGCCGATCGACCACGAATCGATCTACGACAGCGACTCGATTCTGTCGTTGGGATATCTGCCGGCATCACTCGTCGTGCTGGGCGGCGGCGTGATCGCCAGCGAGTATGCGTCGATATTCGCGGTGCTCGGCGTAGACGTCACGATGATCGATCGATCCGCAACGCCGCTCGGATTTCTAGAACCCGAAATGATCCAGGGCTTCCTGACCGCGTTCGACCGTCACGGCGGCCGCTTTCTCGGGAATGCATCGATCGACCGCGTCGAATTCGACGGCATCAGCCAGGTGCATACGCATCTGAAAGACGGCAGCGTGATCAAGAGCGACAAGCTGTTGTGCGCGCTCGGACGGATATCGCAGCTGGATGGACTGCACGTGGAGCGCGCCGGTGTGAAGATCAACGACCGCCAGCTTGTCGAAGTGAATACGTTTGGGCAGACCTCGGTGGCGCATATCTATGCGGCCGGCGACGTGATCGGTCCGCCGTCGCTGGCATCCGCAGCGATGGAGCAGGGCAGACGCGCCGCGTGTCACATGCTCGGCATCGATCCGGGACGACAGGGCGACTGGATCCCGTCCGGCATCTATTCGGTTCCGGAAATTGCATCGGTCGGGCTAACGACCGAACAAACCCGCGCGCGATACGGCGCGACGGTCGTCGGTCTCGCGCGGTTCAACGAGATCGCGCGTGGCCACATCGCGCGTTGCCCCGACGGCGTACTGAAGATGGTCGCGTCGGCCGACGGCATCGTGCGCGGCATTCATATCATCGGCGACAACGCGACCGACCTGGTACACATCGGCCAGATGGGCCTGATCCACTCGGCGACCGCTGAAACGTACGTCGAGAACGTTTTCAACTTCCCGACCTTCGCCGAGTGCTACCGCGTTGCGGCGCTGCAGATCACCGGCCAGTTGGGCGCGGCCGGGCATCGGTTGGCTGCGTCGGCAAGCTAGTCGGATTCATCTCAAGTAGCTTCTGTAAGCTATTGTTTACGCTGTTTTATCTGAGCCTGCAGGATGTGCCGGCTCAATCGCCGTTGTGTGTCCGGCGACAAGGGTTCGAACTCGGCGCCGATCCAGAGCCCGTCGTCTTCCGGGCGGCACTGCCGGACTCGGGCGTACGCCATGAACGATTCGTGACTGCCTTCCATCACCAGATGCACGGCGAGGATCTGGTCCTTCGGCAACGGCATTGCGTAGGAGAATCCGATACCGGTGACCGCGAGCGAGACGCGGGCGCGACGCATGCCGTTGCCCGATGCGCGTCGCTGCGACAGTAGCGCCTCTTTCAACACATCGAGCTTTGCCGCCAGCCAGTCGGCTGCCTCAGCGGCCGTCGCGTCGATGCGTGCGAGACGCGCATGGCATTCCCGGTATCCCTGATCGAGTTCTTCGAGGCGCGTTTCCAGTTCGTAGCCTTCACACGGTTCGAACAGCGACTGAATCGGCTTGTTCAAATCGGCATCGTCGGGCAACACCAGACACGCCAGCATGACGTCTTCGGTAATTCGAAAGTCTTTGCGTTGATCCGCGCTCACGATCGTTGTCGGTGGGGAGTTCCGCTCATTCGGCAAGTGTAGTCGGGAGCCGGCATCGCGCCACTTCGCAGCGGGTCCGGTGCTCGGACCATCTGGTACACTCGCCGGGTATTCATCCCACCGCGATCCAGTGTTCTATCCACTTGCCGTCAACATCGGGCTGCGCTACGCGAATTCGCGCCGGAGCTTCATCTCCTTCATCAGTATCGTCGCGATCGCCGGGCTCGTTCTCAGCGTCGCGGTGCTGGTGCTCGTCACGTCCGTAATGAACGGCTTCGAACGAGAACTGAAAGAGCGCGTGCTGGGCGTGGTTCCGCATCTGACGCTGCGCGGCGTCGCACCTTTGTCGGATTGGAACGCCGACGCCAAGAAGGTTGCGAAAGTACCGGGCGTAGTCGGCGTGGCACCGTTCATCAACGGCACCGGTCTGCTGGTGGCGAATGGCCGTTCGTCTGGCGTCACGTTCAACGGTATCGATCCTGCCCTCGAAGGAGCGGTGTCGGACCTCGCAAAATATGCGACCGGCGGCAGTATCGGATCGTTAGTGGACGGCTCGTTCGGCGTGTTGCTTGGACGCGGTATTGCGAGCCACCTCGGCGTCGTCGTGGGCGATTTCGTGACTGCGGTGTTACCGGAGGCCAGCGTGTCGCTCGTTGGGCTGATTCCGCGTCAGAAAAAGATCAAGGTCGTCGGCATCGTCGATACGCAGTCCGAACTGGACCAGCGCTCCGCCTATCTCGCCCTGGGCGATGCGGCCCGGCTGTTTCGGCGAGGCAGCGGCGTCGATGGTCTGAACATCCGACTATCCGATTTGTTCGACGCTGCGGCGGCAGGGAGTGCCACGGTCGCGGAACTGGGTCCGGAACGGGTGTATGCGATCACATGGATGCGGATGCACGGCAATTTGTACCGCGCCATCGAGTTTCAACGGGCGATGATGTTTCTGTTGCTGTCGCTGCTCGTCGGTGTAGCCGCGTTCAATCTCGTGTCGGCGTTGATCATGGTCGTGAACCAGCGTCGCGGCGATATCGCGGTGTTGCGAACGCTGGGCGGTGGAACGCGCACCATCGTGGCGTCGTTCCTGGTGCTGGGCGGTGTCATCGGCGTGGCGGGAGTCGGCCTGGGTCTGGTGCTGGGTACAGGTGCGGCGCTGTTGGTACAGGACGGATACAGATGGCTCGAACACGCGCTCGGTCTGCACCTGATGAGTCAGTACTTCATCAGCTATCTTCCGGCGCAGGTGAAGCTCGTCGACCTGATCACGGTCGCGGCCGTTGCGCTGTTGCTGAGCCTCGGCAGCACGCTGTATCCGGCGTATCGCGCGGCTCGCCTCAAACCGGCAGACGTGTTGAAGCATGAGTGAACCCGCCGCGCTCGAATGTCGCGGCCTGGTGAAGTCGTTTCACCAGGGGCCTGCGTTGTTGCCTGTGTTGCGCGGCGTCGACCTGCACGTGCAACGCGGCGAGCGCCTTGCCGTGCTCGGTCGCTC
>JANLUG010000993.1:0-1001 GCA_031363335.1 Gammaproteobacteria bacterium | reverse complement strand
CCTTGTTCGATCAGGATCAACGCCATCACCGAGGTGATCGGCTTCGTCATCGAATAGATGCGATACAGCGCGTTCTTCGGGATTGGCTTCTTGGCGACGTCGGCAAAGCCGACCTGGCCGCGGGCGTGATCTTCGCCGCGGCGTTGCACCAGCCATTCGATGCCGGCAAAGGTGTTGTTGTCGATGTAGCGCTGGGCAGCGTGCGCAATCCGGTCGGTTCGTTTCATCTGTCGATCCTTCTTAAGCGTTGAGAGCTGAACGTTGGAAGAGGGTCAGGCGTGGCCGGCAACCGCGTGCGGTTCGTACAACGCTTCGAGTTGTTTGACGTCGTCGGCGGACAACTCGACATCGACCGCCGCGATGGCGTCGTCGAGTTGCGCGAGTTTCGACGCGCCGATGATCGGCGCGACGACACCGGGCTTGCCGAGCAACCACGCCAGCGCCGTTTGTGCGGGCTTCACGCCGAGGCGCGCGGCCGTGTCGGCGTTGCGCTGCACGATGTCGATATCGGAGTCGCGCCGATAGAGCATTTTGGTGAATTCGTCGGAGTTCGCGCGCGTGGTGGTTTTCAGCGTTTCGCGGTTGCGGGCGAGGTAACCGCGCGCGAGCGGACTCCACGGAATGAGTCCTACGTTCTGATCCGCGCACAGCGGATTCATTTCGCGCTCTTCCTCGCGATAGATCAGGTTGTAGTGGTTCTGCATCGTCACGAAACGCGTTGCGCGCCGCGCATCCTGCGTGAACAGATACTTCGCCATCTGCCACGCGAACATGCTCGACGCGCCGAGGTAGCGCACCTTGCCGGCGCGCACGAGATCGTTCAGCGCGTCGATGGTTTCATCGATCGGCGTACGGCTGTCGAAGCGGTGGATCTGGTACAGGTCGATGAAGTCGGTGTTCAGCCGCTTCAACGACGCGTCGCATGATTCGATGACGTTCTTGCGCGACAGGCCGAAGCGGTTGCGCGCGCGGTCGTGCGTGCCGCCATTGCACTTCGTTGC
>JANLUG010000190.1:0-7935 GCA_031363335.1 Gammaproteobacteria bacterium | reverse complement strand
GCGGACAATCCGATCCGCATCGCCGAAGATATCGCCATGCTCGACCACATGACCGGCGGGCGCGCGAACGCGGGCTTCGCGCGCGGCTATCAGCGCCGCTGGGTAGACGTTTACGCACAGCAGACACACGGCATCAGCGGCGCGATGCCGGACCAGCACGACGACATCGACGCGACGAATCGCGAGGCGTTCGAGGAGAATTTCCGCATCGTCAAGGCGGCGTGGTCGGATTCGCTGCTGCAATACTCCGGCAAGTACTGGCAGATTCCACGGCCGGGCACGCCGTGGGATCTGGAAGCGTCGCGTCTCTACGGCAAGGGTTCCGAAACAGGCGAGCTGACCGCCGTCGGGGTCGTGCCGAAGCCGCTGCAGAAACCCCATCCGCCGATCTTCCAGCCGTTCGCGTCGTCCGAGAACAGCATCCGCTGGTGCGCGCGCGAAGGCGTAACCGCGATCCTGCCGCCGCTGCACCCGAAGCGTGAAAGCGCGCTGTTCGAACTCTATGCATCCGAGTCGGGCCGGCCGCTCGGCGACGGCATCGGCTATCTGCGCGACCTGATCATTGCAGACAGCGACGCAGAGGCGCGTCAACTGTGGAATCAGTCCGCCGGATTCGTCGGCGGCGCGTGGTTCGCACCGTTCGGATTCAACCGCGGCCTCACCGATCCGGATACCGGTGAGATGTTGAACGCCGACCAGATGATCGAACTCGGACTGGTGCTGGTCGGAACGGTCGATACGGTGCGCCGTCAGCTCGACTCGATGCGCGCACGCCTGCCGATCGACTGGATCTTCGCGTGGATGTACAACGGCGTATTGCCGCACGAGCGGTTGATGTCGACCATCGAGCGGTTCGCGCGCGAAGTCACCCATCAGGCATGACGCTGCTGACGCTTACCGAAGGCTGACCGGAAACGTGCCGTCACCGTGCGTACGCCGCCACACAGACGGTAGCGCGTATACCGAATCAGACTGCATTCCGGAAAGCAACGATTGGAAGCGGGGCGAACACATGACAAATCGAGCCGTGCTGATCGAGATGTCCATTCGCAGGGAGCGGCGCCGGACCTCGATGCCGCCGGCATCAAGACACGCATCGCCACGCTGGCGCCGGAAGCGCTCGAACGACTCGCACACCTGAACGACACGCTCAACAGCGTCATCGCATTGAGTCGCCGAATCGTCGAAGACCTGCGCCCGTATTCGCTGGATCAGCTCGGTCTCGGTCCGGCACTCGGCCGAGCGCGGGCCTGCCGCTCGCCGCCGCCCGGTGATTGTCTAGCTCGTCGGATTGCTCACCGGAATCGGAACGCGCCGCCTGACGAGCGTTAGAGCAGCCGGCTCCACAAGCCCGCGAACCATTCCTTCGTCTTCGACATCAACGAACGGCCCTGCCAGCCCGCGAGATCGATCTGCGTAGATGCCGCGAGATCGACCGCGAAGGCGGCTTGCATCTGTTCGCCGAAATCGCGCCCCAGGACGACGGCGTTGATCTCGTCGTTGTCGAGCGCGCTGCGCCAATCGAGATTGCTGGAGCCGACGCACGACCAGACACCGTCGACAACCGCCGTCTTGGCGTGCAACAGCGCTCCCTGGCGCTCGTAGATCTTCACGCCGCCGCGCAACAGCTCGGAATAGTGCGATCGGCCGGCGTAGTACGTCGTCGCGGAATCCGAACGGCCCGGCAGAATCAGGCGCACATCGACACCACGCGTCGCGGCGTCTACCAGCGCTTTCACGAGTTGCGGATCCGGCACGAAATAGGCATTGACCAGATGAACCTGCGTCTGCGCATTGACGATCGCGGAGATGAGGGTCAGATAGATCGCGCTGTACGGATCCTCCGGCGTGCTGCCGATTGCCCGGACGATCTCCATTCCTGCGGGCATCACCGTCGCGAGGTTTTTGTTCTGCTCGAGCGGCGGCCCCTGTTGTCTCGCCCAGGTCTCGACGAACAGCTTCTCGAACTCGGCCACCACTGGACCGACGATACGAATGTCGGTATCGCGCCACCCCTTCGTGGTATCGGTGGCACGGCTGCGTTTGACCGACGATCCGGTCGAATAGACGCTGCTGATATTGATGCCGCCGATGATGGCGATCTGTTCATCCACCACCAGAAGCTTGCGATGGTCGCGATGGTTGAGCGACCAGGCTTTCTTGGCCTCCAATGGATTGACCGGGTTGAATTCGACGACGCGAACACCCGCTTGCGTCAACCGATCGAAGAACGCTCTTGGCGTGTGCAATGCGCCGACGCTGTCGTAAATCAGATTGATTTGAACACCGTGCGTCTGCCGCTCGATCAACAGGTCGGCAAAGCGGCGCCCGATCTCGTCGTCTTCGATGATGTACGACTCGACATTGACGTGATGCTCAGCCGCTTCGATGGCGGCGAACATGGCGGCGTATGTCGCCGGTCCGTCCTGCAGCAACGTGACGCGGTTGCCGACCACGAGCGGGCTGCCGACGATGTCCTGCTCGAGCGCGATCTGCTTTTCGAGAATGTCGACGTCGCCGGACTTGCCTTTCAGGTCGGCAACGATCGCGGCGCTGCGCTTCGCCGAGATCGGTCCCCATGCGCTCTGGAACTGCGCGCTTTGCGCGACATACCGGTCCGACAGAAACTCCGTGTCGGGAAGCGACGCGCAGCCGGACGCAAGCAGCAGGCATGCTGCCGATGCGGCTCCGAAGGCGACTTTACGAGACGTCATTGGATTTTTTCTCTCCCGCACACTAGACAACGGAACGCGGAAAATATCTGTACGGTGACCAACCTACAGCCGAGGAATGCAGGATGACGGAAACGAACCCGCTCGCCGGGAAACCGGCGCCGGCGGCATCGCTGGTGAATGTCGCGAAGTTGGTGACGCAGTACTACGCGCTGCAGCCGGACCCCGCGATTGCGTCGCAACGCGTCGCGTTTGGAACGTCGGGGCATCGTGGCTCTTCGTTCGACTGCAGCTTCAACGAAGCACACGTCCTCGCGATCACGCAATCGATCTGCGAATACCGCATCCGGAACGGCGTCGATGGCCCGCTGTTCGTCGGTATCGATACACACGCGTTGTCTGAGCCCGCGTTCGCGAGCGCGTTGGAAGTGCTGGCCGGCAACGCAGTGGAGACGATGATCTCCGCCGGCGACGAATACACGCCGACGCCGGCCGTGTCGCACGCCATCCTGACGCACAACCGCGGCCGCAGTCGCGGCTTCGCCGACGGCATCGTCATCACGCCGTCGCACAATCCGCCCGACAGCGGCGGCTTCAAATACAACGCCACCAACGGCGGCCCTGCCGACACCGACGCCACCCGCTGGATCGAAGCGAGAGCGAATGCGCTGATGAGCGAGCGGTTGGTCGCAGTGACGCGAATCTCCTTCGAAAAAGCGCAACGCGCCGCCTCCACGCATCGGCATGATTTTCTGAACGCGTACGTCGACGACCTGGCGAACGTCATCGACATGGACGCGATCCGCGGTTCCGGCATACGGATGGGTGTCGATCCGCTCGGCGGCGCCGGCGTGCATTACTGGGGACGCATTGCGCAACGCTACGGTTTGAATCTCTCGGTGGTGAGCGACCGCATCGATTCGACGTTCGGCTTCATGACGCTCGACTGGGACGGCCGCATCCGCATGGATCCGTCTTCGGCATTCGCGATGCAGCGGCTCATCGATATCAAAGATTCGTTCGACATTTCGTTCGCCTGCGACACCGATCACGACCGGCACGGCATCGTCACGAGGAGCGGCGGCCTGATGCCGTCGAATCACTACCTTGCGGCGGCAATCGACTACCTGTTCCGGAGTCGGACGCATTGGCGCACCGACGCCGCCGTCGGCAAGACCGTGGTCAGCAGCCGCATGATCGACCACGTCGCGGCCGGCCTGGGTCGTCAGCTCGTGGAGGTACCCGTCGGATTCAAGTGGTTCGTCGACGGGCTGTTCGACGGCTCGCTCGGTTTCGGCGGGGAGGAAAGTGCCGGCGCATCGTTCCTGCGCCGTGACGGCACCGCCTGGACGACCGACAAGGACGGCATCGTATCCGCGCTGCTCGCCGCCGAAATGACCGCAACGACCGGACGCGATCCGGCCGACTCCTATCGGCAGCTCTCGAGCGTTTACGGCAATCCGTCGTATCGACGCTTCGAGGCTCAGGCGACGCCGGCCGAGAAGAAGCAGCTGGCAAATCTCTCGGCCACGCAGATCCGGTCGCGCGAGCTCGCGGGCGACGAGATCCTGAACGTGCTGACTCGCGCACCGCACAACGATGCGCCGATCGGCGGCGTGAAGGTCGTCACCGCGAACGGCTGGTTCGCCGCGCGTCCGTCAGGCACCGAGAACATCTACAAAATCTACGCCGAGAGCTTTCGCGGCGCGGACCATCTGCAACGCATCATCGAAGAAGCTCAAGCGATCGTTACACGCGCGCTTGACGTCTGAACCAAATGGGAACGCACCGTGTCGGACGTGTCCTGCACGGCAGTGTTCAAGCCGCCGACAGAGCCCGCCGGTGCCCGCCTATGTGTGCGGTCTCTCACGCCGAGTAGTCTGAGGTCGTTGCAGAGCGCACGCGCGCCGCGCCTAAGAACAGGAGAACACCATGTTGCATTACGCCGTCGTCTTTTTTCTGATCGCCCTGGTTGCCGCCGTGTTCGGATTCGGCGGCATTGCGTCGAGCGCCGTGGGCATCGCACAGATTCTTTTTCTCGTGTTCGTCGTTCTGGCGGCCGAGGCGCTCGATGATTCCGCCGCGCAATCTGCCGATCAGGCGATCCGATCCGCGCAGCGATCCACCGGTGAGAAGCTGAGCCAATTGGCAAGCTCGGTAGAAGAGGTGCGCGCCCAGGCGGCCCCTCCCATCAGCCGGCCGTAAAGACCTGCTTCATCTCGAAGTAAGGTAGCGCCCCTGTTGCGATCGGAAAGGTAGACGGCGATCCGTTGGCCGGCGTAGGGGATCAGCCGGCGCTCGCCATCGACCGCCGGAGGCAACGCTTGCGTCAATTGCAACGATCCTTATCTAGTCCACCGTCAGTATCGACCGATGTAGAGAGAGGTCGCAGTGGGATGCGCCGCGAGATCGTGTAGTTGTGGTCCTACGCGGGGCGAGCGTCGAGCAGAGCGGACTTCACTCCCACTCGATGGTTGCCGGCGGCTTCGACGAGACGTCGTATACGACGCGCGAGACTCCGGCGATTTCGTTGATGATGCGACTCGAAACACGGCCGATCAGTTCGTACGGCAACTGGGCCCAATCGGCCGTCATGAAGTCGGTCGTTTCTACTGCGCGAAGTGCAATGACGTGCGCGTAGCGTCGCGCGTCGCCGACCACTCCGACAGATCGCACCGGCAGGAAAACGGCGAAGGCCTGGCTCACCTTGTCGTAGTAGCCGGCCTTGCGCAGTTCCTCGATGAAGATCGCATCTGCGCGGCGCAGCGTATCGGCGTAGTCGGCGCGGACCTCGCCGAGTATCCGCACGCCGAGTCCCGGTCCCGGGAACGGGTGCCGCATCACCATCGCCTCCGGCAAGCCGAGTGCGAGTCCCACTTGTCGCACTTCGTCTTTGAAGAGTTCCCGCAGCGGTTCGACAAGCTTCAGCTTCATCCGATCCGGCAAGCCGCCGACGTTGTGGTGCGATTTGATGACGTGCGCCTTACCAAACTTGGTGGCGGCGGATTCGATGACGTCGGGATAAATCGTACCTTGCGCGAGCCATTTGACGCCGTCGATCTTGTGGGCCTCGCGATCGAAGATGTCGATGAACGTGGCGCCGATGATTTTGCGTTTTGCTTCGGGGTCGGCTGCGCCTTCGAGATTGTCGAGAAACTCCGTCGATGCGTCGACGACGATCAGATTCAGCTTCAGCGCATTCGAGGCGCTGAACGTCGCCTCGACCTCTTCGCGCTCGCCGAGACGCAACAAGCCGTGATCGACGAACACACACGTCAGCTGCTCGCCGATCGCGCGCGACAGCAGCGCCGCAACGACGCTCGAATCGACGCCGCCCGATAAGCCGAGCACGACCTTTTCGTTGCCCACCTGCGCGCGTATCGCGGCAATCGCGTCGGCGATGATGTTCTGCGGCGTCCAAGTTCCGCTGCAACGGCAGATATCGCGCGCGAAGCGGCGAATGATCTCGGTGCCATCGGTCGTGTGCGTCACCTCCGGGTGGAACTGCACCGCATAAGTGGCCGTGGCGCGGCTCTCCATCGCTGCAATCGGCGCGCTCGCGGTCGATGCGGTGACTTCGAATCCTTTGGGCAATTCCACGACTTTGTCGCCATGGCTCATCCAGACATCGAGCCCGCCGTTCGTAAGCGACGGCAGACCCTTCAGCAGCAACGACGCAGGCTCGACACGAATGCGCGCGTGGCCGAACTCACGTGTCTGCGAACTCTGCACGCGCCCGCCGAGCTGCTGGGCCAACGCCTGCATGCCGTAACAGATGCCGAGAATCGGCGTGCCTTGGTCGCGCAGCTCGAACACGACGTCCGGTATCCGCGGCGTCGCCTCTTCAGTGACTGTTTCCGGACCGCCCGACAGAATGATGCCGCGCGCGCCGAAGTTGCGGATGAAATCCTCGGGCGCATCGAATGGGTGAATCTCGCAATACACACCCGCTTCGCGGACGCGCCGCGCGATCAGCTGGGTATATTGGGCACCGAAGTCGATGACCAGAAGGCGCTCGACGTGGACATCGCTAGACATGCTGTTCCGCTAGATCAACTGACCGGGTAATTCGGCGCTTCTTTGGTGATGCTGATGTCGTGGACGTGGCTTTCGATCATGCTCGCATGTGTCACGCGCACGAACTCCGGACGCGACCGCATCGTCTCGATGTCCGGCGAGCCGGTATATCCCATCGCCGCGCGCAGTCCGCCCATCAGCTGCAGCACGATCGGGCCCATCGCGCCTCGATAAGGCACGCGGCCTTCCACGCCTTCAGGCACGAGCTTACGACCGCCGTCGTTGCCGAGATCCTGAAAATAGCGGTCGCTCGATCCGTTCGACTGCGCCATGGCGCCGAGCGAACCCATGCCGCGATACGATTTGTAGGTGCGACCCTGATAGAGCTCCACTTCGCCCGGCGACTCGTCGGTGCCGGCGAGAAGACTGCCGACCATCACGACGCTCGCGCCGGCGACTAACGCTTTTGCAATGTCGCCGGAGTAACGGATGCCGCCGTCCGCAATCACCGGGATGCCGTCGGCTTCGAGTTCATCGGCCACTTCGGATACTGCCGTCACCTGCGGCACACCGATGCCGGTGACGATCCGTGTGGTGCAGATGCTGCCTGGACCAATACCGACTTTGACCGAGTCCACGCCTGCATCGGCGAGCGCACGCGCGCCCGATCGCGTCGCGACGTTGCCGCCGATCAGCGACACGTCCGGATACTTCTGCTTGATCCAGCTGATTCGATCGAGCACGCGCTTCGAATGGCCGTGTGCCGTATCGACCACCAGCACGTCGACGCCCGCCTCGATCAGCGCCGCAACGCGGTCGTCAGTGTCGGCTCCGGTGCCGACGCTGGCGCCGACGCGAAGCCGCCCGAGTTCGTCCTTACATGCGTTCGGATACATGCGCGCCTTGGCGATGTCCTTAACGGTGATGAGCCCGACCAGCTCGAAGCGGTCGTTCGTGATCAGCACCTTTTCGATCCGGTAGCGATGCAACAAATCGCGGATCTCTTCGGTATCGGCGCCTTCTCGGGCCGTCACCAGCTTGTCTTTGCGCGTCATCACTTCCGAGATCTTCACGTCCATGCGCGGCTCGAAACGGACGTCGCGGCTCGTGACGATGCCGACCAGCTCCCGCCCCGACACCACCGGCACGCCGGAGATGTTGTGTTCGCTCGTCAACTTCAACAGTTCGCCAACGGTGCGATCCGGCGTGATCGTGATCGGATCGCGGATGATGCCGCTTTCGAATT
>JANLUG010000116.1:0-3214 GCA_031363335.1 Gammaproteobacteria bacterium | reverse complement strand
TGGCCGACCAGGTGGGCGTGGCGACCGCCGGCAAACAGAAGATGCTGATCTACAACTCGGACATCCAGCAGGTACTCACGTTCAAGCAGGCGGTGGCGCTGGACGGGTACTCGAACTTCGACATGCTGGCCGCGATGCTGCGCTACGTCTGGTTGCTGATCACCCGCTACCGGCGATTTCAGAATCCAGCGACGGGACTCGGCGGCATGCCGCGGGATCTGGCGCTGCCGCTGGTGACGTGGATGCACCAGAATCGGCTCGAAGCGTTGCGATACGTGTTTTCGTACATCATGCGCAATCAGGGCTATGGGCGCATCGATCAGACAGCGGCGGCGTACTGGGTGAAGTTCCAGGGTCTCGCCACGTTCATCACTGTCGGTCTCGGCGGGCTGGGGATCAACCGCTATTGGCCTCGGGTTTTCCCGGCCGGCGGTCAGGCGCTGTGGGAGGCGGTCGCCAAACATGTCGACGTGCGCTTGAACTGCGCTGTTGAGTCGGTCACGCGGGAAGAATCAGATGGCCGATTCATCATCAGGGTTGCCGCTGAAGGAACAAATGCGGAATACGACGAGCTGATCATCTGCACGGGACTGGATACGCAGTCGCTTGCCTATCTCGATACAACGTCGGAGGAAGCGGATCTGTTCGGCAAAATCCGCTACCACGATATCTGGTCGACAGCCGCGAAGGCGGAGGGCATTCCCGACGGCATCGTCAGCACCATACCGGTGCCCGATGATGGCGGCTATTCAGGCTACATAAAGGACGAGGCGAATCTCGACATGGCTGTCTTCTATTCGCTCACCCAACCCGGTGAAGACGGTGCAGGCGTATTTCGAAAGATCGTCGCGCAATGCGAACAGATGCCGCGCTACCACGGCCGGAAACCCAAGCTCGCACCTGAGCCATTCATGCAACACCATTGGGTCAACTACTTCCCGCATGTCACGCCGGCGGAAGCGGCAAACGGATTTTACGATCGTCTGGAAGCGCTGCAGGGCGGTTTGCACACCTACTTTGCATCCGGCGCGTTCTCGTTCGAGATCCTGGGTGACGTCGTGGCCTACACCAAACGTCTGGTTCACGAACAATTTCCCGACCACCGTATCTCGCCGATCCCGATCGGCATCGTCGCGTCCGGGTTGACCGCGATCGCGGTCATGGCGTTGTTGATCCTGCGACTCCGGGGGGTGAGCGGCTGAGTCAAGCAGGAAATCCCATAGACGCCCCTGCTTTGGCGCGTCAGAACGGGTCGCGCCGTCCAAGTCGTTGAAAAGATGGAGCGGGAAACGAGACTCGAACTCGCGACCCTAACCTTGGCAAGGTTATGCTCTACCAACTGAGCTATTCCCGCTTTGAATCATCTCCCAGGTTGGCCTGGGTTTACTGCCCGCCCCGATGTTACCCGGGTGAAACCGGCGCTCGCAATCTATCGCGCGTCGGAATGGCGTCCCCTAGGGGAGTCGAACCCCTGTCGCCGGGATGAAAACCCGGTGTCCTAGGCCTCTAGACGAAGGGGACGAAGACGAAGCGGCGCATTCTATGAACCACCCCCTGTGGCGTCAAGCCGAGTTCGACTTCGACGATTGCTCGACGAGCAGGCGGCCGATCCAGTCCCGTGCGAAGTATTGCGCGCTTCGGCCGTTGCGCGCGGCGCGCGCCAGCGCCCATTGCAACGCCTCGCGGCGGGCTAATTCCGTTAGCGTGGCCTGGAGCCCGTAGCGCGCGCCGATCCGCTTGAGCCAGTGCTCTACGACATCGAGATACGCGTCCTGCTTGAAGGGTTGGAACGACAGCCACAGCCCGAACCGATCCGACAACGAGACCTTCTCTTCCACCGCCTCGCTCTCGTGCAGTTCGCCGCCCTGGTGACTCGCGGCGAGGTTGTCCGCCATGTGTTCGGGGATCAGATGCCGACGGTTCGACGTGGCGTAGATCAACACATTGTCCGATGAACGGAACACCGACCCCTCGAGCACGCTCTTCAGCTCCTTGTACGACGCATCGTCGGCCGCGAACGAGAGGTCGTCGCAGACGAGAATGAAGCGGTAAGGCGCATCGCGCACCAGCGCGACAATTCGAGGCAGCGAGCCGAGCGAGCGTTTGTCCATTTCGATCAGGCGCAAGCCCTGCGACTCGTATCGGTTCAGCAATCCATGGATGAGCGAAGACTTGCCGGTGCCGCGCGCGCCCCACAAGAGCACATTGTTGGCAGGAAAGCCTCGAACGAACTGCGCGGTGTTGGCTTCGATACGCTGCTTCTGTCGGTCGATGAACATCAGATCGTCGAGATCGATCGGATCCAGATCGGTGTGGGCACGCAGCTCGCCGCCCAATGCGGTGAGATTCCACACCGCGGCGAGGGTCTTCGACCAGTCCGGCGTGCCGATCTGCGGCAGCACGGCATCCAGTCGTGCCAGCACGCGTCCGGCCAGGCCGATCAGTTCGTCGAGAGGTTCCGTCATCGCGCTCGAATCTCGTTGGGAAGTCGCCGCATTGTACTCACCGCAACACACGCTTCGTGATGAGTAAGACGTTCATTTCAGGCTAAAATCCGCACCTGTTTCAGCGGGCATATCCCATGGGCGATCCGATCGGCAAAGAGCGCCGCAAGAGCAGCGGCGAGCGTCGCAAAGGCGGCGAAGACCGTCGCAATGCCGAACGTGTTGCCGATGACATGGTGCCGCGTCGCGATCCGGAGCGTTCCGGTCGTCGCAAGACCGACCCGCCGTCAATCCCCGAGGATCACTGATGCTTGCGCAGCGGCACCACATTGCTGCGTTGACGCACGTAAATTCTGCGTTCGCGGCCAGGGCCATCGATACCGATCGAACCGTTCTCGAACAGCCGCAGGTCGAATGTCCGCGTGCCGTTGTCGGACGTAAGCTCGATGGCGTTACCCGACAGCCGCCAACTACCGCGTTCAGTCGCGCGCCCTGATCGTTCGATATAGCGACCCGACGTCTGATCGCCGGCGAACTCGAGCACCCACGGACCGTTCGGCGCGTCGCACTGCCACACGCCGGGAAGCGCGAGCCTCGAAATCCATCGCTCACGCGCCGCCCGCGTGCGTTTCACCCACGTATAGGCGGCACTAACGATGATCGCGAGCAACAGGAAGGAAGCCATATTCGCATGCTGCCGCCGCGCTGGGGCGCGCGCAAGCATCTCTCACAATTCGCTGACTAACTCGCCGGTCAAACCGTCTCGCGCT
>JANLUG010000064.1:0-5272 GCA_031363335.1 Gammaproteobacteria bacterium | reverse complement strand
GGATCTTCCACACGCCGTTCACTTTTACGTAGTCGTCGTTGTAGCGCGCGGCCTGCCAGAGCGCGCGATTGCCGTCGCGCATCGTGAACGGACCGAAGAAGTACCAGATGGCGGTCGCCCGGTCGCCGTTCACCTCGATTACCGGATTGATAACCATATGCTGCGAAAAACTGATCGCCCGTTGAAAGCCGACGATCAGCTCGCGAATTGCGGCGTGACCCTTAGCGTGCCCTATACCACGGCCTTCCCACTCGCCGTCGTCGGCGAAAATGGTCGTGATGCGGTCAGGGTTGTGGTTGTCGTCGCAGATCGCGCAGTAGGTCGCCTTCAGCTGTTTGATCGCCTCGATGCTCTCGAGACGATCGATGCGTTTTGCCAGGTCGTACAGGTCCATTTCGAATCTCCCCTTCGTCGTCGGGCCTCGACGAGGGAAACTATCACACTGTCTATACGACAAGCAGATCGATATGACCCATCCACCAACCACGCCGCCGCTCACCTGGCTGCGCGCTTTCGAAGCCGCGGCCCGTCTCGGCAGCCTGAAGGGTGCTGCGGAGGAACTCTCCGTGACGCCGTCGACGATCAGCCACCACGTGCGCGATCTCGAAGCGCGGCTCGGCGCGCCGCTGTTCACGAAGCAGGGGCGCGGTGTAGCGCTGACGGCGGAGGGCGAGCAGTACTTCCGCACGCTGCGGCAGGCGTTCGAGTTGTTGCGCGCCAGCGTGATCGAACCCGCCGGTCAAACGCGGCGGCTGCGCATCGGCTGTTTCCCGTTTCTCGCCAACGAGGTGATCGTGCCGCGCCTCGACGAACTCAAACGCGCGCTGTCCGGCACGGCGATCACGCTGCGCACCGAGGTTCATCTCGATACGCTGCTCGACGCGCAGCCGTCTAGTCGGCTCGATGTCGTGATTCGTTACGGCAATGGCGACTTCCCGGGCTATCTGTCGCTGGAACTCGCGCCGGTCGAACTCGTTCCGATCACCGCGCCCGGCGCCTATCGCATCGAACGCCCTGAGGATGTGCTGTCGCTGCCGATCATCCACGTGGTCGGCCCGTTCGATGGCTGGAAGGCGTGGGCAGAGGGGCACGGGCTCACGGGGCGTCCGATACAAGTGGTGCTGGAAACGGACAGCTATCACGCGGCTGCTCTCGCGGTCGAGCAAGGCGTAGGCATCTGCCTGGGCATTCTGCCGTTCATGAAGCCGTGGCTCGCGGCGCGGCGCGTGCAGATGATCGGCGCGCTGACGACGCGCATCGATGAACGCGCTTACCTCGTGTACGGCCTGCACAACGAACACAACCGCGACATTCCGCGGTTGCACGAATGGCTGCAGAGCGCGCTTACCTGACGAAGATGAGTTTCGCGCCGGCGGGTGCGTCGTGAAATCCGCGCTCGATGTCGGTCCACGCGTAGACGGCCGGTTCGATTGCGAGCGGATCGAGCCCCGCAGCGATCAGTTCGAGCACGCGGTCGAGTTGCGACGCGCTGTTCACGCGACTCGTGTGGAAGCGGATCCCCTTCATGTACATGTCGCCGAGCGGCAGGGGCGGATTCTGACCGAAGTAGATCGATGCGCTGGTGCACAAACCGAACGGTGCCGTGGATCGAATCAGCGCCGCGAGTCCGTCCGGATGCTGCGTGCAGTCCAGCGTGATGTCGTGCGTCGCGAATCGCCGTGGCCAATCATTCACCTGAACGCAATCGGCGCCCAGGCGCTCGGCGATTGCCAACGCGCGTTGATCCGCGCTCGCGTAAGTGATACGCCCCGCGCCGAGATGCCGCGATCGCGTACAGCGGGATGCTGCCGGTGCCGGCGATCAGCACGCTCGACCCTGGCCGCGCCGCGAGTTCGTCGTCGACGCCGCGCAAACCATCCGCGAAGTTGTCGCTCGCCGAGGCAGCCGACGTTGCTGTTACGCCCTTCGGCAAGCGGCGCAGGTTGAAGCTCGCCCACGGCACGCGCACCGCATCCGCGATGGCTCCGGACCATTCACCGGCTGCCTCGCCGATGCCGTACATCGACGTCGGCGGCACTGCCGTGCACGCGGCAGTGTTGCCTCGTTTGCACGGCTCGCACGCGCCGCAGCTCGGCTGAAACGACGCGAGCACGACGTCGCCCACGTCGATCGACGTCACCTGTTCGCCACGCGCGATCACTTCGCCGGTGAACTCGTGACCGATGACGAACGGCGGTTTGAACGGCGCGGTGCCGGCGAAGATCGAGCGATCGAGATCGCACGCGGCGACTGCCAGCGGCCGCACGATCGCATCGGTCGGATTGACGAGCGCAGCGTCGGGTATGTCCTGCCAGCGGAGTTGCGATTTGCCGAGATAGTGGAGCGCTTGCATGTCAGGTATGTCCTGGTTCGATCACCCGGAAGCTAGCCGGCGCGAATGGCAGCCGCAAACGGGGATTCCGCGAGACAGGTGCAGACGGCTCACATGTGGTGTGATTCGCCATCGCAGCATCAGCTAATGTCGTCTAACACGTTGATTTCGTGGGACCGGCCGATCTGGCACGAACTCTGCTGTCTCGTGCCGACCGAATCCAGGGGAAGAGTGAGCCATGTCCGATCCATCGATGACGCAAGCGGACGAGAAAAGACGTTGGTGGGGCTATGCCGGGAGAGCGCTCGGGGTTCTGATTCTGGCGCTGATCGGTTCCGTGTTCATCGCGCAGCGACTGTCGGACGGACCGCTGAACGACTTGCTCCCCGGCGGGCCGTTAAAAGCCGGCGAACTCGCACCGGAACAAAGTCTCGCCGCCGCTCTCACGGCGATTGGTTCCTGTACCGATGGCGTCTGCCCACCCATGAAGCCGATCGAGCTCGAACTTACGGGGCCGGGAACATCGCGCTACACCGGCATCATGGTGCGCGACGGTCAGGTCTACATTCCGTGCGACCTTGGCTTCATGTGGGGTCGGTTTTCTGGCAAGCAGCGCGCGGTGCTGCACGTGATCTACCTCTTCAAACACTGGCACGAGGATGCGCTGCGCGACGGTCGCGTGGTGGTGCGCGTCGACGGCAAGCGTTACGAAGGTCAGGCGGTACGGGTGACCGATCCAGGTACCGATGCGGCACTGCGCTCGCAGTTGGAAGATATGGCGCGAGAGTGGGTGGCACCGGCGGCGCTTGCGGCAGCGCCGACCGAGGGTCCCAGGGACATCTGGTTCTTTCGCGTCGATCCGCGCCCTTCCGTCTGAAGCCCATTGCGGGCGTATGATCGATACGCATGCCACGCACAGGGGGGAGACTGGAGATGGCCGCAACGATGATCGCGACGGATAGATCGCCGTGGTTCGATGTCGAGAGCGGCATTCTCGACCGCCGCATCTTCTCCGACACGGAGATCTACCAGCAGGAATTGCAGCGCATCTTCGCGCGGGCGTGGAACTTCGTCTGCCACGAATCGCAACTGCCGCAGTCCGGCTGCTTCTTCATGAACTACATCGGCGAAGACCAGGTGATCGCGGTTCGCGACCGCGCGGGCAAAGTGCAGGTACTGCTGAATTCGTGTTCGCACCGCGGCAACTCGGTATGCCGCGCGGAGCAGGGGCGCACCAACAGCTTCATGTGTTCGTACCACGGCTGGAACTACGATCTCGACGGCCGGCTCATCGCGATGCCGGGCCAGGAGACGTTCTATCGCGACGACTTCGACAAGAGCCAGTGGGGGCTCGGCAAGGCGGCGCAAGTTGCGAGTTATCGCGGTTTCGTATTCGCGACGCTCGATGCCACCGCGCCGCCGCTCGAAGACTACCTGGGTTGGGTCGGCAGACTCGGGCTCGACATGATCGCGTCGCGCGGCGATCTTGTAGTGCAGGATGGCATCCACAAGAATCGGCTGAAGTGCAATTGGAAGCTCGCGGTCGACAACCTGTACGACTGGTATCACGTGAAGGTGTCGCACGGTTCCGCGCTGCGGATCGGCTTCGCGCCGGAAGAGGCGATGGCGCCGAACAGCCAGATGGTGATTCTCGGCGACTACGGCCACGGTATCGGCGGCCCCGGTATCACGCAGGTGGAACTCGACGAATTCGCGGCGCGTATGAAGAGCGGCAGCGGCGAGCCGCAGTGGTACGACATTTCGGCAGCGGGTCGACTCGATCCTCGCGTGCAGGCGCAGCTCGGTCCTGTGGGAACGCGCTCGTTCGGCCACCCGAACATTTTTCCGAATCTGTGGATCACGCAGTTCAACCAGGTTTGCCTGCGCATTCCGCGCGGCCCGTTCGAAACCGAGCTGTGGTGGTTCACCTTGCTGCCGAAGGAGATGCCGGCGGCCGAGCGCAAATTCTCGATCTACATGGCTAACCACGTATTCGGCCCGGCGGGGCTGCTCGAGCAGGACGACGGCGAGAACTGGAGCCACTCCACGCGCGGCGCCAAAGGTGCCGTCACGCAGCGGTTGCCGCTGAATTACACGATGGGCCGCGGGCGCGATCACGTGCAGCACGATCCGTCGGGACAAAGCCGCATCGAAACGGTCGTGAACGAACACGGCCAGCGCTGGACGTATCAGTCGTGGCAGGAGTGGATGCAGGCGGAAAACTGGCAGGAACTGATGGCCAGCCACTCGCCGGCGCCGACCGGGGTCGTCTGATGTCCGCGTGCGATGTCCTCAGCCTTCAAGAGCGCATGCTGTTGCAGTTCGAGGCGGAAGAATTTCTGTATCGTGAGGCGAGCCTGCTCGACGAACGCCGCTTAGACGAATGGTTGGCGTTGTGCACGGACGACATTCAGTACTGGATGCCGATCCGCAGAACGACCACCGTGAAGGAAATCGACAACGAATTCACGAAGCCCGGCGGCATGGCTTTTTTCGACGACGACAAACGCACGCTCGGGCTGCGGGTGCAACGTTTGGCGGTTGGTCGTGCATGGGCGGAAGATCCGCCGTCGCGCACGCGTCACACGGTGACGAACGTGCGCATCCTGAGCGCTGACGCCAACGAGATACTCGTGGCGCTGAACTTTCACCTCTATCGCACGCGCCTCGACAGCGAAGAAGACAGCTGGATCGGCAGGCGCGAAGATCTGCTGCGCCGCGAGAACGGCGCGCTGAGGCTGGCGCGCCGCTACATCTATCTCGATCAGACCGTCATCCTGTCGCAGAACATGAGCAGTCTGTTCTAGCGTCGGAGGAAGCGGTTCGACTTCGAACGGGGTCGAGCGGCGGCGGGTCGGTGTGCCGGACACGCTCAAGCCATCCCTGGGCGCTCTTCCTTGCGCCATCCATGGCGCAAGAGGGTCCTTGCACACCGACCCG
>JANLUG010000058.1:0-6063 GCA_031363335.1 Gammaproteobacteria bacterium | reverse complement strand
TGGTGACATTGACGACGTCACCCGTCGGCACCAGTTCGACGATCAGTTTCGTCTGCATCCCGTTGCGCGCCGACGGCGGGCGCGACCAGTTCGTCACGATCAGCTGATAGATCCCTTGCGCGTAGGTCTGCGCGGCCTGCTCGTTCTTGTCGTCGGAAAGTACCTCGGTCTCGCGCGCCATCGCGTCGCTGAAGGATGCATCGGCCAGACTGTCGAGCTTCTTCTTCTTCTCTGCCTGCGCACGCGCCGCGGCTTCCTTCGCAACGTCGGGCTTCGGCTTTTCGGGTTTCGGCTGGGGCTTCGGTGTCGGATCCGGCTTTGGCTTCTCGGGCTTCGGTTCCGGTTTTGGTTCAGGCGGTTTCGGCTTCACATCCGCCGGCGGCGCCATCGGCGCCGGTTTCGGCGTGGCCTTCGGCTTCGGCGCCTCCATCACGATCAACTCAGCCTTGACGATGTTCGGACGCACCAGCAGCGAACTCTTCTCCATCGGAGTCCAGTTCATCCACAACATCGATGCGACGAGCGCGTGCACGAACACCGCGAGCACGAACGACACACCGTAGTTACGAGCCGTTCCATCCATCGCCGTCAGCCGACGTCCGGTGGGTCCGTGATCAGTCCGACGCTCTTCGCGCCGGCTTTCTGCAGAACGGTCATTACACGAACGACCTGGCCATAGTCGAGCCGGTGATCGGCACGCACGTAAACAGGTGCATCGGGTCGCGCACCGAGAATTTTCGCGGCTTGTTCTTCGAGCGAGAAAATCGTCACGCGCGCGCCGGTATCGGTGGATTTGCGAACGCCGAGGTTCACGAACAGCGCGCCGTCCTGCCGCATCGTGACAACGAACGGATCTTCCTGATGTTCGGACACCGGCTCGGACGGCGCTTTCGGCAGATCGACCTGCACGCCCTGCGTCAGAATCGGTGCAGTCACCATGAAGATCACCAGCAGCACCAGCATCACGTCGATGTACGGCACGACGTTGATGTCGGACATCGGCTTACGTCGCTTCGGACGCTGCGCGTTCATCGCTTCGTGTGCACCGCGCGGTAAAGGATGCTCGTCAGCTCTTCGGTAAACATTTCATAGCGCGTCATCAACACTTCGGCACGCGCGGAGAATCGGTTGTAGCCGATGACCGCGGGAATGGCCGCGAACAGACCCATCGCGGTGGCGACCAGCGCTTCGGAAATGCCGGGCGCAACGGACGCGAGCGTCGCCTGCGTCATGTTCGCGAGGCTGCGGAACGAATTCATGATGCCCCACACCGTGCCGAACAGGCCGACATAAGGACTCGTGGATCCGACCGTTGCGAGAAACGGCAGATGCCGCTCGAGCTTTTCCTGTTCGCGTGTCAGCGCGACGCGCGTCGCACGCTGCACGCCCTGCATCACTGCGTCTGCGTCGGCGTCCTGCTCGGACAACCGGCTGTACTCTTTGAAGCCGGCCACGAACATCGTCTCCATACCGCTGAGATCGTGGTCGGCGCGTTCGAGTTCATCGAACAGTTGGCGCAGATCGATGCCGGACCAGAAATACTCTTCGAATGCTTCGATCGTCTTCTGCACCTTCCCCAATGCGAACATGCGTTGAAAGATCATCACCCACGATGTGAGCGATGCGAACAGCAACAACAGCAGCACGATCTGCACCAACACGCTGGCGTTGAGCACCAGCTGAAGGATCGACAAAGGTTCGGTCAATCTCTCGTCCTCTTACTTGGGTACTTAGGATGGGTCGATGTCGAGGCTCACCTGGGATACGTCGACGCCACGCGGCGCGGGACGCGTCAGACCGAAGTGGTGATAAGCCTTCTCAGTCACGATGCGGCCGCGCGGCGTCCGCATGATGAAGCCTTGTTGAATGAGGAACGGTTCAAGTACGTCTTCGATGGTGTCGCGCTCTTCGCTGATCGCAGCCGAGAGCGAATCGAGGCCGACCGGACCGCCGCCGAATTTCTCGAGAATCGTCAGCAGTAGACGACGGTCCATCGTATCGAAGCCCTCCGCATCGACGCTGAGCATGTCGAGCGCCTGATTCGCGATGTTCGCAGTGACACGCCCGTCGCTGCGCACCTCGGCATAGTCCCGCACGCGCCGCAGCAGTCGATTCGCGATGCGCGGCGTGCCGCGCGCGCGTCCCGCCACCGCCACGGCGCCGTCATGTTCGAGACGCACGCCCAACTTGTCCGCCGACCGCATCGCAATCTGGGTCAATTCGCCGACGCTGTAGAACTCGAGCCTTTGCACGATTCCGAAACGGTCGCGCAGCGGTGACGTCAGCAAACCTGCGCGCGTGGTGGCACCCACGAGCGTGAACGGCGGTACATCGAGCTTGATCGAACGCGCGGCCGGACCTTCGCCGATCACGATGTCGATCTGAAAATCTTCCATCGCGGGATACAGGATTTCCTCGACGACCGGGCTCAGCCGATGGATCTCGTCGATGAACAACACATCGCCCGCATCGAGATTGGTGAGCAGCGCCGCGAGGTCACCGGCCTTCTCAAGCACCGGGCCCGATGTGCTCTTGAGCGCGCCGGACATCTCGTTTGCGATGATGTGCGCAAGCGTCGTCTTGCCGAGACCGGGCGGCCCGAAGATGAGTGTGTGGTCGAGCGGTTCGTGGCGTCGACGCGCCGCCTCGATGAACACTGACATCTGTTCCTTGACCACTTCCTGGCCGATATAGCCGTCGAGCGTCGTCGGGCGCAGCGCGCGATCGAGAGCCACTTCGTCGCCGGGATCGCGGCCGGAGACGAGACGATCGGGCTCGATTGTCACGAATACACCAGGGCGACCGGCCCCTCAGCAGGGCCGTGCAGACAACGGGCGCGCGTCATGCTTCCTGTCCGACCATACGCTTCAGAGCGATACGAACCACGTCTTCCGTGGATTGGCCCTGCACGTAGGCGTTACCGATCGCGCGGCTCGCTTCGGCCGGTCGATAGCCGAGCTTGATCAGCGCGCGTTCGGCCTCTTCGATCACGTGTCGCGCTGCATCGGCGACCTTGGGGCGAGCGATGTCGGGAATCAGCACGAGTCGTTCTATGCGGTCTTTCAACTCGACCACCAACCGCTCGGCGGTTTTACGCCCCACGCCGGGCAGCTTTACGAGGCGCGCGATGTCGGAGTCGCGGATGCAGCGCGCGAGATCGATCACGTCCATACCGGAAAGCAGATTCAACGCGAGCTTCGGACCCACGCCACTGATCTTGATCAGCGTGCGGAACAGGTCGCGTTCGCCGCGACTTTCGAATCCGTACAACGAGTGTGCATCCTCGCGGACGCTGAGATGCGTGAACAACGTGACATCGTGGCCAACGCCGGGCAGTTTGCTCAACGTATTCGCCGTAACGTCCAGTTCGTATCCGATTCCCGCGACGTCCACCAACACCGTGTGTTCGTCGAGCGATATCAATTTGCCTCGAATTCGTCCGATCATCCTTGTCAGCCGACGCTCCGCGGACCCTGAGTATTGATGTGGCAAATGGCAATGGCAAGCGCATCGGCCGCGTCCGCGGACGGCGAAGTGCTCAGATTCAGTAAACGACACACCATGTGTTGTACCTGGAATTTACTTGCGCCGCCGGTGCCGGTTACGGCTTGTTTGACACGCCGCGCAGCGTATTCGGCAACAGGCAATCCAACCATCACGACAGCCGCCAACGCAGCACCGCGCGCCTGACCGAGCTTCAGCGCCGAACTCGCATTGCGCGCCATGAACACCTGTTCGATCGCAACCTGGTCGGGCGCGTGATCGCGAATCAACGACGCAATGCCTTCGTAAATCTCGCCGAGTCGCTGCGGCACTGTGACACTCGTCGTGCGAATACAGCCGCTCGCGACATAGACGGATTTACCGCGTCGCACCTCGATCACGCCGTAACCGGTGACGCGCGATCCCGGATCGATGCCGAGGATTCGCGTCACGTCGCGCACCGCCTTATCGAAGTCGAATGTGCAGTTCGCGCAGCTGGTGTTCGTCTACCGCGGTCGGCGCCGCGGTCAGCGGACACGCCGCGGTCTGCGTTTTCGGGAACGCGATGACGTCGCGAATCGCGCCGGCACCGACCATCAACATCACGAGCCGGTCGACGCCGAGCGCGATACCGCCGTGCGGCGGACAACCGTACTTCAGCGCGTCGAGCAGAAAACCGAAACGCGACTCCGCTTCCTGGCCGAGCTGCAGCGATTCGAATACCGCTTTCTGCATTTCGTTGCGGTGCATCCGGATGGAACCGCCGCCGAGTTCATAGCCGTTCATTACGACATCGTATGCGCGGGCGCGCGCGACTTCCGGATTCGCGAGCAACTCCTCCACCGTGCATGCAGGACTCGTGAACGGGTGGTGCATTGCTTCGAGGCGCCCTTCCTTGCCGCGTTCGAACATCGGCCAATCGACGATCCAGCAGGGCGCCCAGCGGTCTTCGATGAGTCCCAGATCCGCGCCGAGTTGATTGCGAAGCGCACCCAGCGCGCCGTTGACGACACCGGCCTGGTCCGCGCCGAAGAAGACGACGTCGCCGGCGACGGCATGCACTCGATCGAGCACCGCTTCGATGACGGGTTCGGGCAGGAACTTCAGGATCGGCGACTGCAGTCCGGCCACACCGGTGCCGCGCTCGTTCACCTTTATATAGGCGAGTCCCTTCGCGCCGTAGCGGCCGACGAACTCGGCGTAGCCGTCGAGTTCTTTGCGCGACAGTCGGCCGGCGCCCGGCGCGCGTAGTGCCACGACGCGGCCTTTCGGATCGTTCGCCGGCGCGTTGAATACCTTGAACTCGACCGAACGCACGAGATCGGCGATGTCGACGAGTTCGAGCGGATTACGCAGGTCGGGTTTGTCGCTGCCGAAGCGGCGCATCGCATCGTCGAACGTCAGCACCGGAAAGTTCGGCAGTTCGACATGGAGCACGTCGGAGAACAGACCGCGCACCATACCTTCCGTCAGCGCCATGATGTCGTGTTCGTCGATGAACGACGCCTCGATGTCGATCTGCGTGAACTCGGGTTGGCGGTCGGCGCGCAGGTCTTCGTCGCGGAAACAGCGCGCGATCTGATAGTACTTGTCCATGCCGGACATCATCAGCAGCTGCTTGAACACTTGCGGCGACTGCGGCAGCGCGAAGAACTGGCCGGGATGCGTTCGGCTCGGCACGAGATAGTCGCGCGCGCCTTCCGGCGTCGCCCGCGTGAGGATCGGCGTTTCGATTTCGGTGTAGCCGGCGCCTTCGAGATAGCGCCTGACCGCCGACAGAATCGTGGCACGCATCCGCAAGCGATGTTGCATTTCGGGGCGGCGCAGATCGAGATAGCGATAGCGCAGGCGGATGTCTTCGCCGGCGTCCGAGTAGTCGTCGAGTTGAAACGGCGGCGTCAGCGACGCGTTCAGAATCTCGAGTTCTTTTCCAAGCACCTCGACTTCGCCGGTCTTCATGTCCGGATTGACGGTTCCGCTCGGCCGCAGCCGGACGCGTCCGGTGATCCGCAACACGAATTCGTTACGGACCTTGTCGGCGGTAGCAAAGGCGTCTTCGATGTCGGGATCGTAGACGACCTGCACGATGCCGCTGCGATCGCGCACGTCGAGGAAGATCACGCCGCCGTGGTCGCGGCGTCGATGTACCCAGCCACAGATTTCGACGTCGCGATCGACCTGCGATGCATCGAGATCGCCGCAATAATGACTGCGCATGGAAATATCCTAGGGGGCTGTCGCGCGGGGCGGCAGCCTATCACATGTGACAGGCCTGCCGCTGCGCTTGGCCAATGAATGCGTTGGGGAAATCGGTCTCGCAGGAGGCGTCAGGTCTTCTTCGGCTTGTCGCTGCCGCCGGTCGACTTCGACTCGCTCTTCGACTCGCTCTTGGTGGAACCGTTCTTGGCGCCCTTCTTACCGCCTTCCTTCGCGCCGTCGCTCGATGACTTGGTCGAGCTATCGGACGACGAACTGCTCGAGCCTCCGTCGCTCGATCCGCTCGGCTTCGCGTCGCTCTTCGTCTCCTTCTTCGAGCCTTCCTTCGAGCCTTCCTTCGAGCCTTCGCTCGAACTCGAACTC
>JANLUG010000024.1:0-2339 GCA_031363335.1 Gammaproteobacteria bacterium | reverse complement strand
CTTGTGCATACCGATGGCCGCGTAGAGTTCTGAACGCATCTTGCCCGGCAGCAGTGCGTTCAGATAGTCGATCAGCGCATACGGGTACGGCGCGTCCACCATGAAGTACGAACGCGTGTAACTGAATACCACCGATAGTTCGTCTTCGTCGCAGATCAGCGTGTCGACGTAGAGCTTGTTGTCTTCGTCGACGAGAATCGGCAGCACCACGGGCCACGCGCTGCCTGCGTATCGCAACGAGCCGACCAGATAGGCGCCCTTGTTCCGATAGAAGATCGACTCGAGGATTTCTACGTCCAGGCCTGCAGGTCGGCGAATCTCCGGCCGCGCCTCCGCCAACGAGCGAAGAATGTTGCGCACGTCGCGGTCGATGTCCTGCCACGGCAGATCGAAGTCGAGATCGCGCAGGATCTGTGTGACGGTGGCGACCATGTCGCGGTGCATCGGATACGTTCGGAAGATCGGTTCGGTGGGTGTAACGGGTGGTTCGTGAAACTCGCTCCACACGAACGATTGAGTCTCGTCGACGCGATAGTCGAGAGCGATACGACGATGGATGGAGTTGTAGTACGTCTCCGCCAGCTCGAAATCGGGCTGCGTCGAGATCAGTCGCACGTAGGCTGCTTTGACTGCGCGCGACAGTGCGGGCGTCAGCGGCAAGCCGCCGAGCCGCTGCCGGATGTCGTCCTGCAACTCACCGATGAACACCTTGTAGATCTCGATGCGTTCGGCGCTCGCGCGCTGACCGTCGATCCATGCCGCGCGTTCGAAGCGCGTCTTCGCGGCAAGCGTGATGCCGCGGAAACTGTTTCGGTATGCGCGAAAGCTCGCGAGTATCGATGCGGCGACATCCACTGCATCGTTTCGAGTCGGTTCGGCGATCATTGTCCGAGCTGCGACAGCGAGCCTGCCAGCATCGACATCACCATGAAGCCGATCAGGATGATGTACGGCAGCTGACCGTTGACGCCGCCGCGCGCTTCGAGATAACGCGCTTGTGCGTCGGGCTGGCCCGGAAACTCGAGGCGCGCGCGCTCGATCTGGGCGTTGGCCCAGCGGTAATAGATGCCGTTCGCATTCAGCGGAAGCCACACGAAACCGAACGCGAACACGGCGACCACCAGGAGCGGTCGCCCGGCGCCCGGCAGCGCAGCGTCGACCATCGCCGCGATCATCGCGATGAGGTAAGGCAGCCCGAAGACGATCAGCGCGAAGCGGTACTGCTTGCGGTACAGCAGCCAGAACAGGCCGATGACGAACACGGGCCAGTGCCACGAAATCGGCGCATAGCCGCGCGCATTGGCGCGTCGGAAGTAACTGAGATAGAACTCCTGATTGGGTTCGCCGATGACCGCGCGATACAGGTCGTTTGACGAGTCATTCGACGCGCCGTCCGACGGTAGATCAGCCCGGGTCACGACCCTCTCGGGATCTCATTGAATGGCACGCTCTTGTCGACGCGAATATCCGGCGGCAGGCCGAGTACGCGCTCCGCGATGATGTTGCGCAGAATCTCGTCGGTACCGCCGGCAATCCGGTAACCCGGCGCGCCCATGAAATTCTGTTGGAACGCGAGATCCGGCACGCGCTTCGGATCCATCAGGATGCCGCCCATGTCCATGAGGTCCATGCCGAACGAGCCGATGTCCTGCTGCTTCTTCGCGCTGACAACCTTGGTGATCGAGTTTTCCGGGCCTGGTGTAGCGCCGCGCGATAGCGCGCTGATGACGCGATAGTTCGTGAAACGCAATCCGCTCGATTGGCAGTACCAGTCGGCAAGCTTCTCGCGAACCGCCTGGTTGCGGATCGCGGGCCGACCGTCGAGTTTGACCGAGTTGGCGAGCGCGAGCGCATCGTCGAAGTCGGCACCACCGGCATTGCCGACGGCGAGCCGTTCGTTCATCAGCGTCGTCAGGGAGACCTGCCAACCTTGACCCACCGCGCCGAGGCGTTGTGCATCCGGAATACGCACGTCCGTGAAGTACACCTCGTTGAAGTTCGAGTCGCCTGAGATCTGCTTGATCGGCTTCACCGTGACGCCGGGTGAGTGCATATCGAGGAAGAAGAATGTCAGACCTTTGTGTTTCGGCACGGTCGGATCCGAACGTGTCACGAGAATGCCCCAGTCGCTGTAGTGCGCGCCGGACGTCCAGATCTTCTGCCCGTTGATGACCCATTCGTCGCCGACTCGTTCTGCCTTCGTTCTCAGCGCAGCGAGGTCGGAGCCGCCGGCCGGTTCGCTGAACAGCTGACACCAGATGAACTCGCCGGACGCCATCCGCGGCAACATTTCGCGTTTCTGCTGCTCGGAGGCATACGCGATCATTGTCGGGCCGCAC
>JANLUG010000012.1:0-1628 GCA_031363335.1 Gammaproteobacteria bacterium | reverse complement strand
CGAGCGAGCGCCAGGGATGGCCGTCTTGCGTGTCCGGCGCACCGACCCTCCGCCCCTCGACCCTCATCGAAGTCGCGCCGCATTGAAGTCGCCCTCGCCCCTCGAATTGTTCGGCCCGCGTTTGCTGGCGAGAGAAGCTATGTGGAACAATCCCTCGCAATTGCAGTGAGAGTTCGACAGCGTGGTCGACGCCGATGGATTCAGGCCGAATGTCGGGATCGTGGTCGCCAACGACCTCGGTCAGGTGCTGTGGGCGCGCCGCATCGGCGGACACGATGCGTGGCAGTTCCCGCAGGGCGGTATTCAGGAGGATGAAACGCCCGAGGAAGCGCTGTTTCGAGAATTGCACGAGGAAGTCGGGCTCGAAGAGCATTGCGTAAAGATCCTCGCCTGCACCACGGGTTGGCTGCGCTACCGGCTGCCGAAGCGTCTGCGCAGGTATAACTCGGCGCCCGAGTTCAAAGGTCAGAAGCAGAAGTGGTTTCTGCTGCAGATGGTCGCCACCGACGACTGCGTTTGTGTGACGCGGTCCGGAAAGCCGGAGTTCGATGATTGGCGTTGGGTGAGCTACTGGTACCCTGTCAGTCAGGTGGTCGAATTCAAGCGTGACGTGTACAGACATGCACTCAAGGAACTCGCGCCAAGATTAGTCGTAGCCGCTCGCCGCTAAAGGACAAGCGACTCCATGCTCGATACCCTGCGCAGCATCGTTCAGGACGTTAATTCGGCGCCGACGTTCCGTCACGCGCTGGACGTCATCGTTGCGCGCGTCCGCGAGGCGATGGGCACCGAGGTCTGCTCCATCTATCTGGTAGACCCGGCCCGCGACCGTTTCCTGTTCGTCGCGACCGAAGGCCTGAACAAGGACGCGGTCGGGCACCTTTATCTCGAACGCGGCCAGGGGTTGGTCGCGCTGGTGGGCACGCGCGCCGAGCCGCTCAATCTCGAAGACGCAACCCGGCACCCGAACTTCCATTATTTGCCCGAGATCGGCGAGGAACCGTTCCACTCGTTCCTGGGCGTGCCGATCATTCAGCAGCGCCGCGTGCTCGGGGTGCTGGTCGTGCAACAACGCGCGCGGCGCCGCTTCGACGAAAGCGAAGAAGCGTTCCTGGTCACTCTGTCGGCGCAGCTCGCGGGTGTAGTGGCACATGCGGAAGCAACCGGCGACTTCGCGCACCTCGGCGATGGTCCGTCGGAATTGCAGGATTCGCGTTTCATCGGCGTGCCCGGCGCGCCCGGTATCTGCCTCGGCACCGCCGTCGTCATCCATCCGACCGCGATCCTCGAGAGCGTGCCGGACCGCGAAGCCGAAGACGTCACCGTCGAACTGATGGTATTCGACCGCGCGATCACGACGGTGCGCGACGACATCCTCGACATCCGCAAGCAACTTGCGCAATCGCTGCCGCCGGAAGAACTCGCGCTGTTCGATGCGTACCTGCACATGCTCGACGACGCAGCCATCGCCGGTGAAGTGCGCGAAGTGATCCGCAATGGTCAATGGGCACAAGGCGCGTTGCGGCAAGTGATCATGGAGCACGTGCGCAGTTTCGAGCGCATGGAAGATTCGTATCTGAGCGAACGCGGCGCCGACGTGAAGGAACTCGGCCAGCGCGTGCTCGCTT
>JANLUG010001021.1:0-2116 GCA_031363335.1 Gammaproteobacteria bacterium | reverse complement strand
AAGACTTCGCGAACAAACCCTCTGGAAAGTCCGATGAGCGCTGAAATCGCAATGATGCCGACGATGACATAGTCAACAACGGCCAAGGCAATGCCGCTTCATTGGCCGAACACGACGACGATGACATCCATTCCGTAGCGCTTCTCCAGTTCCCTCTCGAGCTTAGTTGCATCATCCCGATCAACCATCGGACCGATCGCGACGCGCGTCGATATTCCGGTGAGCCCCTTCACATCCGTGAGCATCGATTGATATCCGTCGGCGCGCAGCTGATCACGCAGCGCAACGGCCTTGGCGCGGTCGGCGAAACTTCCCAACTGCACGCCCCACGCGGGCGGCAATGTCGTCGACAGGCGTCGATCCGGCTGGGCTACTACTGGATCGCCAACTCGTGTAGACGTGGAATTGTCAAAGCCTTCGCTGTCGATCCGCTTGCGAAGCGCATCCGCGTTCGCGAGGTTGGCAGGGTCCATTGCGGTGACCGGCGGCGCGTCTGCGGGCGGTGTCGGTAACGTCGGCGGCGAAGGCGACTCGACGCCGGCACCATCGAACAACATCGGCAACACGATGATCGCGAGCGCGGCGAGAAATACTCCGCCCATGACGCGGTCACGCGTGCGATCACTCACCGTTCAGCCTCACCGAGAAGAATCGAGCGAGCACGTTGCGCCACATCGAAGCTGCCGACAACGATCAGCCGATCGTGCGCCGCCATGCGGTCCACCCAACCGTCGAGTACGTCGACCAGATCACCCTCCGATACTGCCGCCTGCCCGACCATGCCCGTCTTGTCGGCCGACAGCGCGGCCGACTGACCGCGTTGTCCGCGGGTGGCAACGAAGGTCCATTCGTCCACCACCGGCGCGAGCGCGGCTACGATGCCCGCCGCGTCTTTGTCTTGCAAGAATCCGGCAACGGCAAACGTGCGGCCGGGTTGCCGGCTCGCTCGCAATTGCTCGGATAAAAATGCCGCGCCATGCGGGTTGTGCGCGACATCGACGATCACCGACGCGCCGCGATAGGCGAAATGTTCGAAGCGTCCGGGCAGATGCGCCGTTGCCGCGGCGTTCACCAGCTCCGTAACCGAACCTGAGCTTCCGAGCAACAGCAACGCTTGAAGCGCGGTGGCCGCGTTGCGCAGCGCGACCGAAGGCATCGCGAGCTGCGGGAGCCGAATTCGTTCTGCGCCGGAGCATCCATCGAACGTCCAACCCTGCCCGGTCGCGTCGGCGCGATAGTCAGAGCCGAAACGCCGCAGCGGCGCCTGCAGTGCGCGCGCCGCACTCACAATGCTCGCCGGAATCGACGCTTCCCCGTAAACGCACGCAACGCCTCGTCGCAGAATGCCTGCCTTCTCAGCACCAATCGATTCGCGATCGGGACCGAGGTATGCGACATGATCGATGCCGATGCTCGTAATGACAGACACCGAAGCGTCGACGATGTTCACGGCATCGAGCCTGCCGCCGAGCCCGACCTCGAGCACTGTCGCGTCGACTCGCGCCCGTCGGAAGACCAGCAACGCAGCCAGCACGCCGAACTCGAAATACGTGAGCGTGGTCTCGCCACGCACCGCTTCGATCGTCGCAAATGCGTCGCAGAGCACGTCATCGTCCACGGGCTGACCATTCAGCCTGACGCGCTCGTTGAATCGGTTCAAATGCGGCGACAAGGTCGTTCCAACGCTGCGACCGCTCGCAAGCAGCAGCGCCTCCAGGTAGACCGACGTCGATCCTTTCCCGTTCGTGCCTGCGACGACAACGTTGTGCGGCGCCGGCGGCAAGACACTGAGCCGTTCGGCGACGCGACGAACGCGCACCAGCCCCATGTCGATGCCGACCGGATGGACCCGTTCTGCGTGCGACAGCCATTCGTCGAGCGTTCGTGCCGTCATACGTCGTCGATCGCCGCGCGAATCTCCCGTAGTTGATCACGCAGCGCGGGTGCGATTTGTTCCGGTTGCCGTTGATTGCGCTCCATGGTCGTCACCAGAGACGTGCCGACCACGACCCCGTCGGCGAGCGGCGCCACCAACCGCGCGGTCGCGCCATCTTTAATGCCGAACCCGATCATAATCGGAAGGTCCGTGTGCGACCGGATGTACGCGATCTGGTCG
>JANLUG010001019.1:0-1118 GCA_031363335.1 Gammaproteobacteria bacterium | reverse complement strand
AGCAGCTGGCGCGCGAACGGTGACGAGTTCCGGACCGCTGCGGACATCCGGCTGGCATCTGCTCGGCACCGCGCGCGCCGGCAACGACCCGAAGCGATCCGTCGTGAACCGCTGGGGACGCAGCCACGACGTGAAGAATCTCTTCATCGTCGACGGCAGCGTTTTCGTGACCGGCGGTGGTGTGAACCCGGCCAGCACCATTCAGGCGTGGGCGCTGTACGTGGCCGATACGATGAAGAAAAACCTCGCCAATCTGTTCGATTGAGCTGTCCGATTGAGGAGCCGACACCGTGCCCGACATCATCTCGACCGACCATCCATTGACCCGCGCCCAACAGCTTCTGCTGGCCGCGCTGCTCGACACGTTGGTTCCGGCCAGCGCTGACGGCGCGATGCCGAGCGCTGCCGACGTAGGATTCGATGCGTACCTGCTCGCGCAGGCGGCGGATTTCGTCCCTGTACTGATATCGGCATTGCAGCGCTTCGAGCCATCGTTCGTCGATCTGTCGCTCGCCGATCGCTGCGAATACGTCCGTGAGTTCAGTAAGGTCGATCCGGCGTCGTTTCTAACGTTGTTGACGCGCGTCTACGACTGCTACTACCAGAACGATCGCGTGCGCGTGCAGATCGGCATGGTCACCGGCGCGCCGTTTCCGCAAGGCAATCAGGTCGCGCCGGGAGATCTGTCGCTGCTCGATCCCGTCATCGAGCATAGCGAGCGTCACGTCTATCGGAAGGTGTGACGCGCCGCGATTGGTGTCGGCTGCGTCCGTGGGTCGAAGAGTGTTAGCGTCGCTCGTTACCGCAGCGCCGCCGTGATGACCGGCTGGACCTGGCCCGGTGCTGCTGCACCCGCTCAAACCTAAGTCGCAGTTCGACGCGGACATCACAGATCACGGCGTTCGGTAACGCTCCGCGAGCGGCGGTGACCCAGGGACCTATGCAACGGCTATTGATGCTTCTGGCTACCGACGAACCGGCCGCGCTCGAGAGCGCGTTGCGCACGCACGAGTCCGCACTGGCACGCATCGCAGCATCTGCAGGTGCGCAACTGCGACTCGCCATACAACTCGAAGAAGACCCGATGTCGGCCGAGGCCGCACGCGGCACCCGCGTGA
>JANLUG010000990.1:0-6658 GCA_031363335.1 Gammaproteobacteria bacterium | reverse complement strand
GCACGCGTACGGTGCTGCGCTCGACAATCCGGATCTCATCGTCACGTGCGTTATCGGCGACGGCGAAGCCGAGACCGGGCCGCTTGCGACGTCGTGGCACTCGAACAAGTTTCTGAATCCACGTAGCGACGGTGCCGTGCTGCCGATACTGCATCTCAACGGTTACAAGATCGCGAACCCGACGCTACTCGCGCGGATCGACAAGGAAGAGCTCGATCAGCTGCTCAGGGGTTACGGATATCTGCCGTATTACGTCGAAGGTTCCGATCCGGAATTGATGCATCGCCGGATGGCGGCGGTGCTCGCCGACGCGCTCGACGAGATTCGTCGCATTCAACGCGACGCGCGCAGCGGTAGCACCACGAAACGTCCGCGCTGGCCGGTCATCGTGTTGCGGTCGCCGAAAGGCTGGACCGGACCCGCCGAGGTGGATGGTCTGCCGACGGAAGGCCACTGGCGTTCGCACCAGGTGCCATTGGCGAACCTCGCCGGCGATCCGTCGCATCTTCGGCGATTGGAACAATGGCTGAAGAGCTATCGGCCCGACGAGCTGTTCGATGAGCACGGCACGCTGCAGACGGCGTTGTCGCAACTCGCGCCACGCGGTGAACGCCGGCTCGGCGCGAATCCACATGCCAACGGCGGGTTGCTGCTGCGAGACCTGCGGTTGCCGGACATCCGCGACCATGCCGTGGCGATCGCGAGCCCGGGCGTCATCGTCGCAGAGTCGACGCGCGTGATGGGCCGGTATCTGCGCGACGTTCTGAACCTCAATGCCGAAGCGCGCAACTTCAGAATCGTCGGGCCCGACGAGACGGCGTCGAATCGCCTCGGTGCCGTGTTCGAAGTCACGTCGCGCGTGTGGATGGAAGAGATCCTGCCGACCGATACCGATCTCGATACGCACGGACGTGTGATGGAGATTCTCAGCGAGCATACGTGTGAGGGCTGGCTCGAAGGCTATCTGCTGACGGGCCGGCACGGTCTCTTCTCGTGCTACGAAGCGTTCATCCACATCGTCGATTCGATGTTCAACCAGCACGCGAAGTGGCTGAAGGTCAGCGCCGCCATCCCGTGGCGCAGGCCGATCGCATCGCTGAACTACCTGCTGACGTCGCATGTGTGGCGACAGGATCACAACGGCTTCTCGCATCAGGATCCGGGTTTCATCGATCACGTCGCGAACAAGCAGGCGAGTGTGGTGAGCGTCTATCTGCCGCCGGATGCGAATACGCTGCTGTGGGTCGTCGACGAATGTCTGCGCAGCCGCAACCGTGTCAACGTGATCGTTGCGGGCAAGCAGCCGGAGTTGCAGTGGCTGACGATGGATCAGGCGCGCAAACAATGTCCGGCCGGTATCGGCATCTGGGAGTGGGCGAGCAACGACGCCGGTTGCGAGCCGGATGTGGTAATGGCGTGTGCAGGCGACGTGCCTACGCTCGAAACACTCGCGGCCGTGCAACTGCTGCGCGCGCAGGTGCCCGACATGAAGATCCGCGTCGTGAACGTGATCGACCTGATGACGCTGCAGCCGAGCGAGGAACATCCGCACGGTCTGTCGGACCACGACTTCGACCGGCTGTTCACCACCGACAGGCCGATCATCTTCGCGTATCACGGCTATCCGTGGCTGATCCACCGCCTGGCGTATCGCCGCACCAATCACGACAACCTGCACGTGCGTGGTTACAAGGAAGAGGGCACCACCACGACGCCGTTCGACATGGCGGTGCGCAATCAGATCGACCGTTTCGACCTGATGTTCGACGCCGTCGATCGGGTGCCGCGGTTCGCGCACCTGGCGCCGCACGTCAAACAGATCGTCCGCGACAAGCTGGTCGACCACCGCGAATACATCGAGCGCGTCGGCGACGATATGCCGGAGATCAAGAACTGGACGTGGGGCCACGCGTTCAAACGGTTGACGTAGCAGCGGGCCTGCGGTCCACTGCACTCATCTCACGACCGATGGACCCCCGATGATCGAATTCCTCCTGAACGGCGAGACCACCCGTGTCGACGTCGAAGACGACACGCCGCTGCTGTGGGTGTTGCGCGAAAACCTGAAACTGACCGGCACGAAGTTCGGTTGCGGTGTGGGGCTGTGCGGTGCCTGCACCGTGCATCTCGCAGGCGTCGCGGTGCGATCGTGCCAGACGACGGTCGGCAGCGTGCAGGGCCAGGCGATCACCACTATTGAAGGGATCGGCGCGAAGGGTCTCACCCCGGTGCAACAGGCGTGGGTGGAAGGCAACGTGCCGCAGTGCGGCTATTGCCAGAGCGGCCAGATCATGTCGGCTTCGGCGTTGCTGGCGCAGACCCCGCATCCGACGGACGCCGACATCACCGCCGCGATGACCGGCAACCTGTGTCGTTGCGGCTGCTACAACCGTATCCGCGCGGCGATTCACCGCGCGGCGGAGTTGAACGACGTGGCCGGTTCGAAAGTGGCGGTGCGGATGTTCGATCCGAACGCGCTGCTGGCGGGGAGCGTGTCATGAGCGAATTCAACATCAATCGACGCACCTTCCTGACGGGTACCGCAGTCGTTGCGGGTGGGCTCGTGCTCGGCATCGTCCCCGCACAACGCGCCGGTGCGATGCCGAATGCGCGCGCCGGGTCGTTTCAGTCGAACGCGTGGTTGCAGATCACGCCGGCCGACGAAGTGATCTTCCAGCTGGACAAGACCGAAATGGGGCAGGGCGTGATGACGGCGCTGCCGACCATCCTCGCCGAAGAGCTCGAGATCGATCCGCGCCGCATTATCGTCGAACTGGCGCCGATCAACGCGGCGTTCCAGAACCCGATCCAGATGACCGGCGGCTCTTCGTCGGTGAGTTCCCGATGGGATGTGTTGCGCACAACCGGCGCGCAGGCGCGGGAGATGCTCGTCGCGGCCGCGGCGGCTCGTTGGGCGGTGCCGCCGGCCCAGTGCCGGGCAGACAACGGACGGGTTCTGAAGGTCGGTTCGGACGAATCGTTCAGCTACGGCGAACTCGCTAACGACGCGGCGAAGCTGCCGGTGCCGAAGAATCCTGTTTTGAAGGATCCCGCCGAATTCAAATACATCGGCAAATCGTTGCGCCGGTTCGATGGCCCAGAGAAGAGCAACGGCACCGCGGTGTTCGGCATCGACGTCGATGTGCCCGACGCGGTCGTCGCGATCCTGATCCGCAATCCGCATTTCGGCGGTTCGCTGCAGTCGTTCGACGCGGCCGCTGCGCGCGGTGCGCCCGGCGTGATCGACATATTCGACGTGAACGGCGCGATCGCCGTCGTTGCGGATACATACTGGCATGCGACGAAAGCCGCCCGCGCGGTGAGTGTTACGTGGGACAAGGGTCCACTGGGCACGCTCGACAGCGCCGGCATCCGCGCCGCATGGGTGGAGATGGCCAAGGAAGACGGCCGCACGATTCGCGACGATGGCGACACCGCGGCCACGCTGAAGAAAGCCGCTTCCGTTCACGACGCGGTGTACGAAGTGCCGTATCTGGCGCACGCAACGATGGAACCGCAGAACACGACCGCGTCGTTTCGCGACGGCAGCTGCGAGATCTGGTCGCCGAATCAGGGACCTGATGTGGCGCAGGCGCTTGCGGCCGATGCACTCGGTATCGCGCGCGACAAAGTCACCGTGCATACAACACTGATGGGCGGTGGTTTCGGGCGCCGCGGTATTCCCGACTTCGTGGCGGAGGCGGCACTGGTATCGCGGCAGGTCAAACGACCTGTGAAACTGATCTGGTCGCGCGAGCAGGACATGCAGCACGATTTCTACCGACCGGCGACCTACAACGTCATGAAGGCGGCGCTGAACGACCAGGGTCAGGTGCAGAGCTGGTCGCACAAGATCGTTGCGCCGAGCCTGTTCCGGTCGCTGTTGCCGTTGCTCGGAAAGGTCGCCCCGGAGTGGATGCCGCACTGGATGACGAATTCGCTGTCGGCCGTGGCCGGCACGCTCGTGAAAACGCGCGACCCGTCGGCGCACGAGGGCGCGGTCGAACAGCCGTACGCGATTCCGAACGTCGACATCGCGCACGTCTTCTACGATCCCGGCGTGCCGCTCGGCTTCTGGCGCAGCGTCGGGCATTCGCAGAACGCGTTCGTCGTCGAAGGATTCATCGACGAACTGGCGCACAAAGCCGGCGAAGATCCGTACAAGTTCCGCCGGCGCCTGCTCGAAGGCAATGCGCGCCATCTTGCGGTGCTCGACCTCGTCGCCGAGAAAGCGAACTGGGGCACGCCGACGCTGGGCACGCACCAGGGCATCGCGGTGCACGAATCGTTCGGCAGCGTGGTGGCCGAAGTGGTGGAGGTCCGGATCGTCGAGAACACCATCAAGGTCGAACGCGTGGTATGCGCGGCGGACTGCGGTCTCGTCGTCAATCCGGATCAGGTGCATGCGCAGGTCGAGAGCGCCGTGATCTTCGGGCTGACGGCTGCACTAAGGGGCAAGATCACCATCAAAGACGGCGCCGTGGAACAATCGAACTTCCACGACTATCCGTTGTTGCGGATGAACGAGGTTCCGGTGGTGGAAGTGCACGTCGTGCCGAGCACGAACGCTCCCACCGGCATCGGCGAACCCGGCACGCCGCCGATCGCGCCTGCCGTCGCGAATGCGGTATTCGCGGCGACCGGGTCGCGGTTGCGCAGCCTGCCGCTCACTCTCGGTGCATGATCGCCCGATTTTAGCCGCATGATCAACGCGCGCGACCGAACCGTCCTGGTGGCGGGCGGTGGTATCGGTGGTCTAACGAGCGCGCTCGCGTTCGCGCGGCGCGGCTTCGACGTGCATGTGTTCGAGCAGTCGGCGCACTTCGGTGAAATCGGCGCCGGCATTCAGTTGAGCCCCAATTGCCTGCGCGTGCTCTTCGACCTGGGCCTCGAGGCGCCATTGCGCAGCGTTGCCTTCGTTCCGGAAGGCACCGAGATGCGCGACTGGAAGAACGGCAACGTCATTTCCGCCAGCGTGTTGGGCACCGCGGCCGTCGAGACTTACGGCTTTCCTTACTTTCACGTGCACCGGGCCGACCTGATGGACGTGCTTGTCGCGCGCGCCCGCGAACTGCCGAACGTGCGACTGCATCCGAATGCGCGCTGCGAATCGTTCGAGCAGACGCGCGACGGCGTGGAGGTGAGGATCGGACGGCAATGGATTTCAGGCGCGCTGCTCGTCGGTGCCGACGGCATTCACTCGTCGGTGCGCGCGCAGCTGTTCGGAGACGAGTCGCCGCGGTTCACCGGCAATGTCGCGTGGCGCGGCATGGTGCCGGTGGAGCGGCTGCCGAAAGGGCTCGTCAATCCGGTCGCGACGATCTGGTTAGGTCCGGGCAAACACTTCGTGCACTACTACGTCCGGTCCGGACGGTTGGTGAACTGCGTGTGCGTGATCGAGCGGCGTGGTTGGGAGATCGAGTCGTGGACCGAACGCGGCGAACTGGCGGAACTGAAACGCGATTTCGCCGGCTGGCACGAGACGGTGCAGGAACTGATCCGCAACATGGACGATGAGGGCTGCTATCGATGGGCGCTGTTCGATCGCAATCCGATGCGTAACTGGGGCGAAGGTGCGGTGACGCTTCTGGGCGACGCGTGTCATCCGACGCTTCCGTTCATGGCACAGGGTGCGGCGATGGCGATCGAAGATGCCGCGGTGCTTGCGGATTGTGTCGCCGAGGCTGACGACGTCACTGAGGCGCTGATGCGCTACGGGTCGCTGCGCCGGTCGCGCACGGCGCGGATTCAGTTGGGATCGCGCAGCAACGCCAAGCTGTTCCACCTGCGGCCGCCGTATGCGTGGGTGCGCAATCGCGCGTTGAGCAAGGCGAAAGGCAATCCGATGGACTGGGTGTTCCGCTACGACGCGTTGAACGCCGTGCGCGCGGAAAGCTGACCGATGCGCGCGCCTGTTGGAAGGCGCGCGCCCCGCAAGGAAACCGGAATTACAGCCGCTTGTACGAGTACTTCTGACCGCCCAGCGTCGCGGCGTACATCAGTCCGCCTTTTGCAACGGTGAAGATCGCATAGCCTTTGTGATATGCGCCGGCGGTGTCGGCGTTGTTCTTACCGCCGCTTGCCGTGGCAGTGTTGCCCTCTGTGGACGTGCTGGCCGACGCGGCTGCGGTGATCGCAACGGCACTTGCCTCGGCGCCGAACTCGAAGTTGCCGCCGGTGAATTCGTCGAACGAGCGCTTGTCTTCGAAGAAGATGATCTGGCTGAAGACCTGGCCGCCGAGTTGCAGGCCGACGCTGAGTTGCGTCATCGAGCTCTTGCCGACTGCCTTGCCGCTCACGTACACCTTGCCGTCGCCGTGCGCGGCGCCGATGCCGATGCCGCCTTTGCCGATCGACGGGAACACGGCATAGCCGTAGGCCTTGCCGAAGAACTTGCCGCTTTCACCGGCGCCTTTGAATACGCCGATGGCGTCCGAGTATTCGTCCGCCCATGCAGTGGAAAACGGAAGCAGAAACAGAACGAACAATGCGAACGGGCGAATCATCGATTTCATGTGTGTGTCCTTTTGGATTGAGTTCGTTTGAACTGCGTCAGTGCGTTGCCGAGGTCGGCGGGAAGGTCTTCAGAATTTCGGCGACTGCTTTGTTGATCAGCGCTTCGGCGTTCTTCTGATCGGAACTGGAGATGCTCTTCGTC
>JANLUG010000964.1:0-10347 GCA_031363335.1 Gammaproteobacteria bacterium | reverse complement strand
GTGGTGTTCGTATTGATCGTGGTATCGGTCGTTCAGTTCGTATTGCGCGACGCATCGTAGAGACAGTGCAATGCGATTGACGATCTTCGGTGCTTCCGGCCTCACGGGTACGTGCCTCGTTGCGCAAGCGCTCGAACTCGGACACGACGTGACGGCATTCGTGCGCAACTCCGGCTCCATCACGCAAACGCACCCGAACCTCGACGTGGTCGTTGGCGACGTCTCGAAATCGGCCGATGTCGAGCGGGTTATCAACGGGCAGGACGTAGTGATGATGTCGCTCGGCGTCAAGATGGGTGTGCCGGATCAGATCTGCACGATCGCGACCGCCGTGGTGGTTCCGGCGATGCAGAAATACGGTGTCCGGCGCCTGCTGAACGTCGCCGGCGTCGGCACCGGCGAAGCCCGCGCGCAACTGAGCGCGTTGGGCAAACTCGTTGCGAACGGCTTACGCGTGCTCGACCGTCACGCGTTCCGCGACAAGGAGAGCCAGGACGCATTGATCCGCAACAGCGACCTCGACTGGATCAGCGTCTGCCCACCGTGGCTGACGAACGGGCCTCACACGGGGGTCTATCGCGCCGGCATCGATTTACGGCCGCCGATCAACGCCAAGATCTCCCGCGCCGACGTCGCCGACTTCATGCTGAAGCACGTCATCGACGCGACCTTCGTCCGCAAGAGCCCGATCCTCTATCACTGAGCGGGCATCAAGGATCACTTAGCCGCTGCTGCAAGCCGGAATCGAGCGGCGGGCGAGCGTCGTCGGCCAAGTGACCCTTACCGGGCACGTGATTGACCTCGAGGCGGGTGCCGCACGGATCTTCGAACAGCACCGAGTAGTAACCCGGCGCCCATTCGTCGAGTTGCGCCGGATGCACGATGTGACCGCCGTGATCCGCAACGAAGCAGCCGACCGCGTCGACGTCCGCATTGCTGCGCGCGCGCAAACATAGATGATGCAGGCCCGCGCGATATTGATCGTACGGCGTGCTCGCGTGTTCCGGTGACGCCGCGCGGATGCCGATGCCGGTGCGGCCGCCGATGCAGTAGTACAGCTCGTCGGTGTCGACCAGGCAGACCATTCCGAAGAACGGCAGCAGCGCGCCATAAAAAGGTCGGCAGCGCGGAAAGTCCTGCACGGTGATGTAGATGTGAGCGATGCCGTTGATATCGATGGACACGTTCAGGCTCTCTTCGCGATTCGGTCGAGGTCGGCGCGCGCATCGACCATCAGCTGGAACAAGCGGAACTGACTGCGCGCGCGCACCAGATTGTGCGCCGGATGGGCGACGCGAAAATAGGTGTCGCCGCCGAGGTAGTCGATGAGGAAGCGCAGGCCGAGCATGTATGCCATGTACGCCGGCACCGCGGCGAGCGCGGCGCGCAGATCCGCGTCGACCAGGTCCGCGGCGCCGCGCACATAGCCGTTCGTGAGCGCCTGGTAGCGCTCGATCGAGAAACCGATGCCGGGGTCGTCTTCGTCGCCGAGTGCCGCAGCTGATCGCACCAGATCACCGAAGTCCCAGCTCAGCGCGCCTGCCATCACCGTATCGAAATCCAGCACCGCACGAACGCGATCGTCGGCGTCGAACAGAAGATTCGTCACCTTTCCGTCGCCGTGGATCATGCCGCGAGGCCCAAGCGCTTCCGCCGTCACGCGGGCTCTGTCGCGTTGCGCCTTATCGATATCGTTTGCCGCCGTATTTCTTCGATCGGGTAGCGGCATTTGTAACACGCTGTCGAAACGTTCCAATTGCCAATCGAGTTCGTGAAAACGAGCAATCGGTACGACGTGCGACGCGCTGTCGTATTGCGCGAGCGCCAACTGAAATCGACCGAATGCAAGACCCGCTGCGGACGCCTGCGCGACGGACTCGAGCCCACCGAGACTGCGCCCCTCTACGAATCCGAGCATCCGATACGTGCCGCTGCCGTCGACCACCGCCGCACTGCTGTCGCGCGCGGCAACGAACGGCGGCGCCAGTCCGGGTACCGTACGTTCCATCTCCGCAATCACGCGTGCCGTGTTCGCCGCAACGCCGGCCGGATCCGCGAACACGAGCGGGTTGATCCGCTGCATTACATATCGCGCACCGCGATCGGTGGCGACGAACCAGGTGTCGTTGATGTGCCCGCCGGTATGACTGTCGACGCGTGACGGTGCACCGCTTACCGCAAACCTGGCGGCGATCGAAAGCAGCGCACCGCTATCGACCTGCGTCACTATGCCTGCAGCCATTCGTCGAGTGCCGGTGCCGCTGCAATCAGCAATTCGCTAACGGGTTCGCGCGCTTGCGCCACGATCGTGCGATGCGCATCGCCGACCTTTCCGGTGAGCGCGGCATCGAGCGCGTCCGCCAGCCGTGCCAACAGTGCCGAAATCGCGTCCAGCTCCGCGATAGCCGGCACTCGCGCACCGACCGTCCGCACCACATCCCGCTGACGACGCCAGCGGGCCGCGCTCGCTTCGAGCAGCGCCCGATCCTCCGCATCCGCCACATCGTCGATCATCGCGCGCACGGCCGCATTGAAGCGCGGTATCCAGTCGCCGGCCGGCTCGATGAAATCGACCACGCGGTTCAGCGGCGTCAACACCGTATAGGGCCGTTCGACCACCTTTGTCGAACCGGCCACGCGCGCCTTGAGCGCGGCGGCGCCGAGCAGCCGCGAATACCACTTGATCGGCTCGATCGCGTCGAACAGATCCTGTAGCGCGTCGAGTTCAGCTGCGCCGACGCCGATGCGTTCGAACGATTCCCGTCGTCGCGCGGCAACGTCCACGTCCGCGTAGGCACCGAGTAACGGCGGCACGCGCGATAGACGCAAGTACATATCCGACTCGTCGCGCATCGAGCGCGGCGACCACAAACGTTCCGCAATCGCCGGTAAACGTCCCCACACGCGCCCCTCGAACACTTCGTCGTTGACGATCTCGGCCCACATACACGCCTCGCCGCCCAGCACTCGACCAGGCGGCGCGCCGCCGGGCGCAATATCGACTGCGCTGCGGCCTGCAAATTCGCTGGCCCAGCCGAGTCCGTCGCGCACGTGCGCGAGCCGCGGATCGGCGCGCACGCGTTCGTCCAGCCGCAACAGTTCGTCGGACGGACTTTCGGGGTCGTACGCGTAGTGCAGATCCGCTGGATAGAAGAAGTCGAGGTAGTACCCCGCCGAGAAGATGCAGTCGAATCCTTGTGCGACGGCGCGATCGCGCGATGCACCGCCGCGCCAACTCTGCACAACCGACGTACGCGGCAGATCGCCGTGCGCGATTTCATCCCAACCGACGAGCATGCGGCCGCGATCGATCAACAGGTCCGCCAGGCGTTCGTTGAAGTAGCTCTGCAGCGCATCGCTGTCGGCGATGCCGCGCTCGCGCATGAACTGCTGCGTCGTTGCGCTCTCCTGCCACCACTTCGGATTCACTTCGTCGCCGCCGATATGGACGAACCGATCGGGGAATACGCGCACCACATCGTCGAACAATTTTCCGAGCGCCTCGTAGACGGCGTCGCGGGTCGGATCGAGGCACGCGCTATGCGGACCGAACCGTGTCGACACCGCGCGCGTCTCACTCAACGTGCCCCACTCGGGATGCGATACGAGCCAACTCGTCGTATGACCCGGCATGTCGATTTCCGGCACAACCCGAATGCCGAGTTCCGCGGCCTGCATGACGATTTCGCCCAGATCGTCTTCGGTGTAGTAGTTGCCGTCGCTGCCGGTCGCTGCCAGCTCCGGAAAGGCGCGGCCGGAAAACCGGAAGCCTTGATCGTCGGTGAGGTGCAGATGCAGCACATTGAGTTTTACCAGCGCCATTGCGTCGAGCGTGCGCAATAGCGTCGCAACCGAAATGAAGTGGCGCGCTACGTCCACCATCAGGCCACGCCACGTGAAGCGCGGCGCATCTGCGATCAGTACGCCCGGCAGCGCTTTGCCGGATACGCTCAGTTGCGCCAACGTTGCGAGTCCTCGCAGCACACCCCACTCGGTAGCGGCGGTGAGCAGCGCGCGCGACGAATCGATCTTGAGCGAATACGATTCGTTGTCGTCGAGATCAGGATACGGAGCCGACGCCGCGGCGCAGTCGATGGCGAGGGTGGCACCACCGCCGCTGACGCGCGCCATACGTTCGAGCAAGCGCGCCGCCGTTCGCTCGAGACGCAACGTACGCACGCCGATCCATTCCACAGTCCATTGCGGCGCGGTCAGTTCCAACGGCGTCTCGGTCCGCGTCACTCGACGCGGCCACGGCATCAAGGCGAGCGATTCGCTCATCGTGTTCGTGGATCTCTCTCTTGGGTGGTGGGTGGCGGGTTGTATGCGAGTCGCACCGACTCTCCGCGACGACCCCGGCGGTTGTCAACGAACAGTCGACACCGTAGCCGACCCAACTTGAGCGCGGCGGGCGCATCTGACACCATGCCGCCCCACCCCCCCAAACGGCGATCCACGCGATGGAAATCAAAGACCGCATGCGCGCAGTGCTCGACGCCGAAGCTGACGCGATTCGTTCAGTCGTGATCGACGACGATTTCGAAAAGGCGGTCAGGATTCTGCTCGCGTGTCGCGGCAAGGTACTGACCACGGGCATCGGCAAAGCGGGTCACATCGCGCGCAAATTCGCAGCGACCTTGTGCTCCACAGCGACGCCGGCCGATTTCATCCATCCCGCCGAAGCCGCGCACGGCGACCTCGGTCTGGTCGGCAAAGACGACGTGATGATCGCCTTCTCGACGAGCGGGAAATCGGTCGAGGTGCTGGAGATCCTCGAACTGTCGCGCCACCTCGGCGTGACGCACATCATCGGCGTCACGTCGCATCCGGACTCCGAACTGCGCAAGCACTGCGAAGCGATTCTGGATATGGGCGATATCGCAGAAGCGTGTCCGTTAGGGCTTACACCGACCAGCAGCATGGCCGTGATGCTCGCGATCAGCGATGCGGTCGCCGTCGCGCTGATGGAACAGAAAGGCGTGACGAAGGCCGACTGGGGCAAGCGTCATCACGGCGGCTATCTCGGCCGCATGGCGCGCACCGACAACCTGCCGCACTAAGGGGTTTGCCGGAGCGCCGTCGCTTCAGCCGACTTTCCTTTGCCGTCGCACGCGTACCTGGATTAGGCTCGCCGTTACCTTGCGAACTCGGCGGAAAGAACGCCGCCTACGAAATGTCCGAGAACAAACGGCCCTCCTCCGATCCGACCGCGGACGACACGCCGCAGGCACTTCCGCCGCCGTTACCCACCGGCCTGCAATTGACGCCGCTCGACCCGTATTTTCGCGGCGGGCCATACGAGGTCCTGAGCGAGCTTCGCGAACGCGGACCGTTCCATCGCGATCTGGAACTGAATCGCTGCGTCGTCACGAGCCACGCCGACGTTCACGAGCTGCTGCTCGACGACGGGCTGCGCACCGATCCGAGCAACGGCCGCCGAGGCACGTTTGCGCATTGGCGCGGCGAACTCGACCTCAGATATCCGCAGCGGGCACCGTTCGTGGACGATCGCGATCATTCGCGGCTACGTGGCCTCGTTGATGATTTGTTCGCCCCGCAGGCGGTAGATCGATTCAAGCCGCGTATCAAGGCGATCGTCGCGGGGTTGCTCGACGAGCTCGAGAATTCCGAGTTCGAGATCGAGTCGATCGGCCGCTATGCGGCGCCAATCGCGGTTCAGGTGACGGCCGAATTCATCGGCATCGATGCAACTGCATTCCGCCCGATCAGGCGGCTGACAGACACCTCGTTTGCGGCGTTCTTCAATCCGTATCGCAGCAACGACGAGGCCGACGCAGGCAGGAACGCCGACGCAGAAATCGACGCGCTGTTCCATGCCGCGGTAGCAACGCGACTTACGGCCCCGGGCGAGGATCCCATCAGCGCGATGCTGCACGCGGCAAAGGGCACCGACACGCCCGAAGCTGAGATCGTCTCGCTGTGCAATCTGTTGCTCGTGCTCGGTTGTGTCAACACGACGGACCTCATCGCCAACGGCATCCGCGCGTTCCTGCAGAACACGCGGCAGATGACGAAGCTGCGCGACCAGCCGCACCTCATCGAGAATGCCGTGGAGGAAATTCTGCGCTTCGACTCGCCGGTGCTCGGCGCCGTTCGTATTGCAGATCGCGACATGCGTGTCGGCGAATGTCCGGTCGGCAAAGGCGAGACGATTTCGATTTCGATCGCTTCGGCAAACCGTGACGAGAGCGTGTATCCGAAACCCGATCGCTTCGACATAGCGCGTGCCAACACGCGCCATCACGCATTCGGCGCAGGTCTTCATGCGTGCCCAGGCGCTGCATTAGCGCGCGCCGTCGCAACGGAAGCGTTGATCGGCATCATCCTGCAGTTTCCGCAGATGGAGTTGAGCCCGCGCGGCTGGGAGTTCGCCTCGATTCCGGAGTTCCGCCGCATGAAGTACTTCTGGATTCAAACATGAGCAATCTATGACATGAGCAATCTATGACATGAGCAATGCGCTGTCCGACGTCAGCTTCTGGTTCGACTCGATCGGCGAACTGCCGCCGGCTGACATCGCGCCTTTACCGGATCGTTTGGATGTTGCCATCGTCGGAGCCGGCTATACGGGTTTGTGGAGCGCGTACTACCTCAAGCAGCGCGAACCGGGTTTGCGCATCGGCGTTTTCGAAGCAGAGCGGGTCGGCTTCGGCGCCAGCGGCCGCAACGGCGGCTGGTGCGTCGGCATGGCGTGGGGCGTCGAACCGCTGCTGCACGATCCGGCGACGCGCAGCCGCGGTGTCACGCTGGCGCGCGCGTTGTTCGATACCGTCGACGAAGTCGGCCGCGTCTGCCAGGCCGAAAACATCGATGCGCACTACGCAAAAGGCGGCACGTTGAACGTCGCGACAATTCCGTTTCAGGTACCGCAGCTGAAACGCCATCTCGAACAGTTGTATCGGGCCGGCTTCAACGAGACGGACTATCGGTGGCTGCCGGAGCAGGAGTCGCGCAGCCGCCTCGCGATGACGCCGAATCACGGCGCGCTGTATTTCCGGCACTGCGCCGCGGTGCAACCGGCGCGGCTGGCACTCGGTCTTGCCGCTGTCGTGCGCCGGCAAGGCACGCAGATCTACGAAGGCACGCCGGTGAATGCCGTCGAATCAGGACGCGTGATCACGCAGCGCGGCAACGTGAACGCAGGCTCGATCATCCGCGCGACGGAGGGCTACACCGACACGATCGCCGGTGAACGGCGCCGGCTGATGCCGCTGTATTCGATGGTCACCGCCACGGAACCGCTGCCCGCCGACGTCTGGAAGCAGATCGGCTTGAAGGAGCGCGAGACGTTCGGCGACAGCCGCCGCGTGGTGATCTACGGCCAACGCACGCTCGACGATCGCCTCGTTCTAGGCGGACGCGCCGGCTATTACTTCGCGTCGAAGCGCCGCCGCAGCGTGCCGTCTGACGACCCGAAAGTGGCGCGCGTCAAAGCGCTGGTACCGAAGCTGTTCCCGATGCTCGAAGGCTACAAGATCACGCACGGCTGGGGCGGCTTGATGGGCGTGCCGCGACATTGGCGCCCGTGCGTGCAATGGGACGGCAAGACGCGAACCGGCTGGGCCGGCGGTTACGTCGGCGAAGGCGTTGCAGCGTCGAATCTCGCGGGAAGAGCAATGGCCGACCTGGTCACCGGCCGCACCACGGCGCTCACCGAACTGCCGTGGATCAACGACGAAGCGCGTCGCTGGGAACCCGAGCCGCTGCGCTACATCGGCGCAAAAGCGATAGAGCGCTTCGGCGATCGCGCCGATCGGGCCGAGTTCGCCACCGGCCGCCGATCGAAATTCTGGGGCGGATTGTTCAAACGCTTCGTGGGTTGAGCTTGAGCGTTTCAGCGCACGCCTAGTTCGAGCGTACCGGAGATCGTCGTCAGTTCGATGACGCCCGTGCCGCGGCCGATCGTGATGTCGAGTTCTTCACCACCCGACATCGCGTGCTTCGGTCGATCGCCCGTCAGCGAGTTTTTGATCCCGCCGGAACCCGTCCGCAGGTCGACTACCGCATTCGTATCGGGATTCAACGTCAGACGGATGTCGCCGCTCGTGGTCGAGCCTTTCACCTGGGCAGCGTCCGCGAGATCGGCATTCGCATCGAGATTGCCGGAGATGGAGTTCAGCGTCAGCTCTTTCAGCTGCTTATCCGAGCGCACCTCGGCGTCGCCCGATACCGTCGCGATCTTGATCTGTTCGGCGTCGGTCTCCGCCTTGATGTCGCCGCTGACCGAGTTGAACGTGGCCGGGCCGCCGACATTCATCACGTCCATGTCGCCGCTGACGGTTGCGAGATGCGTCGCTCCGCGGACGTCTTGCGCGTTGATGTCGCCGCTCACCGTCTTGCCATCCACGCTTCCTTGCAGATCGTGCAGCGTCAGATCGGCCGACACGAGATCGACCCGCACACGGCTCTGCATCGGGACGTGAATCACCAGATCCGAGCCCTCGCCGTGATTCAGGCTGTTCGGTGTCTCCACTTTTACGGTCGTGGTCGCTCCGGATGTTTCGAAGGTGAACGACGTCGCCAGGTCGTCGAGCGTGCCGGTGACCATGACATCGCTACGGTCCCAACCCTGCACCTCGATGCGGCCGCGGACATTATCGATCCGAACCAGCCCGTCGGATTTCACCGCCAGGGTCTTGTCGACGGCTTCGCCTGCGTGCGCGGCACCGACCATGCACCACAACAGCAATCCAAAATTCACTACTCTCACAAGGCACCTCGATAACGTGATTGATCCGGCGCGATCGTTTGCGGCGTCACCGCATCGACGATCGCGAGTTCCTGTTCATAGGTTCGTTGCAGCATCTGACCCAACGCGGCGTCGCTCGGCCGACTCGCAAGCTCCGAACGGATCTCCGACAGCGCGCCGTCGATGATCGCGAGATTCGTTTCGACGACTTTGCGCAGTTGCGGATCCAACCGATTCGCCGAGTCGCGATAGCGCTCGAGCGACGCTTGTCGCAGCGGTCGATACGTCGCGTCGAGTTGCTCGAAAGCCCACTGCGGCGCCGCCACGCGAGGCTGCGCGTCGTGCGAAAAGCCGACGAACATTGCGCTCACCGTCATCGCCGCGATGACCACAGCAAGCGCGAGTTCCCAAGGGCGCGCGCGCTGCCTGCGCAAGGCGATGCGGGCCTCGATGCTCGGCCATAGGCTTCGCGGCGGCTCGATGGCGCGCGGCAATCGGCCGATCAACGCGTCGAGTGTCGGATTCGCGTCTTCGCGTTCGTTCATAGCGAAAGCCACTCCTTCAGAAGTTGCCGGGCGCGATGCAGATGCGCCTTGCTCGTACCCACCGCGGTGCCGGTGCGCGCGGCGATTTCGTCGTGCTGCCAGCCTTCGACTTCGTGCAGCACGAATACGGTTCGCGCGGCGCGCGGCAGGCGCCGGATGGCGGATTCCAGATCGTATTGGTCGGCGTCGGAAACGACGCGCGTTTGCTCGAGCGCCACGGCTTGCGCCGCGTCATCGATCGAGATCAGCCGGCGGAACCACGGTCGTTGCGCGCGTTGCTGGTCGAGCACCACGTTGACGGCCAAACGGTGCAACCATGTGGCGAATGTGCTGTCGCCGCGAAAGCTCGACAGCTTCTGCCACGCACGCACGAAGGCTTCCTGCGTCAGCTCTTCTGCCGTCTGCACGTGCGCGGTGAGGCGCAGGCATACCGCATACACGCGGCCGACATGCTGGGTATAGAGCGATTCGAACGCGCGTCGATCGCCCGCACGCGCGGCGTCGATCAGCCGCGCGTCTTCATCTTCGAGCGTCGGGATACCCCTGGCTGTAAATCTGCCGTCGATCGCTGCGTCCACCGCATCAGCCAGATTCGAATGATTGTCAGCTTAGACGGCGCCAGCGGGCCAATTGGTTTAGACGACCTCGAAATAAATCAGCGGCCCTCGAAGCGAGGCGCACGCTTTTCGCGGAACGACGCGAGCCCTTCCGCGAAATCCTTCGACCGCGCAGTGGCTGCCCGCATCGCCGGAATCTCGGCGAAGGCGGACTGCTCGCCATGTTCGAGATAGGCAAGCGCGCCGCGCTTGATCTCCTGCACCGCGAGCGGCGCGAGCGTGCAGATCTCGGCGGCGATCGCCAACGCACGCGCTACTTGCCGACCAGCCGGGACCACTTCCTGCACAAAACCGATCTGCAGCGCGCGCGCCGCACCGAACTCGTCGGCGCGCAGCAGGTGATACATCGCATTGCCCCAGCCGGCGCGCTCGACGTAACGGACATGCGCGCCGCCGAACACCGCAAGACCACGCTTCGGTTCCATCTGACAGAAGCGGCAGTCATCCGCCGCCACCACGATGTCGGCCGCCAGCA
>JANLUG010000955.1:0-1629 GCA_031363335.1 Gammaproteobacteria bacterium | reverse complement strand
ACTCTGCGCGTCGTAATCCCACGGGAACATCGGCCGCATCAGGAACGGCGACAGCACGAGCGGATAACGATCGAGAAACACGCCCCACGCGCGCGTCATTCGCGTGCGATCGGCGACACCGGCGCGGTAGCCGTCCGCATCGACCATCTCACCGAGCGTGTAATACCAGCCGAAAATCTTCTGCACCGTCTCGCTGCCGTACTGCCGCGCGACGGCGTCGAGCGTCATCTTGATTTCGTATACGGCGACGTCGAACCAACCCTGCGCGGGCTCGAGAATCGACGGCGTCTCGACCTCGTCGACGACGTAACCTGCATCGCGCAGACACTCCGCCGCGCGCGTGATCGACGCATCGATGTCGGCATGCAGTGGATAACCGTGGCTCGTCCGCGTCAGCGCAATGCGGGGACGCTCCTGCGCCGGCCAGTCGAACGGCGCCGGCACCCACCACGGATCGCGCGGATCGCCATGCGCCATCACACGGGTCGCGAGGCGCACATCGCGCACTTCGCGGCAGATGGCGCCTTGCACCGACATCAGCTGCGCGAGAATGCCGCGTTCGAGCGTTGCGGTCGGATTGAACGACGGCACGCGCCCTTGCGTCGGCTTTACCGTGGTCACGCCACACGCGAACGACGGGGAACGTAGTGAGCCGCCGATATCGTTGCCGTGATGGATCGGCCCGAATCCGGCCGCTGCGGCCGCGCCCGCGCCACCCGATGAACCGCCGGGCGATACATCCGGATGCCACGGATTGAGCGTGCGCCCCCTCAGCGGATTGTCAGTGGTGGCACGCATCGAGAACTCGGGCACGTTGGTGCGTCCGACGATGATTGCCCCTGCCCTGCGCAGATTCGCGACTAACGGCGCGTCGTCCGGCGCGATCAGGTTTGCGAATGCCGGTATTCCATTGGGCGTGGCCTTGCCGCGCTGATCGACGTTCTCTTTGATGGTCACCGGTACGCCGTGCAACGCGCCCAATGCGTCGCCGCGGCGAACCGCTGCGTCGGCGAGTTCCGCGTCCGCAAGCGCGTCTTCATTACAATCAACGGTGATCGCATTCAGTTCGGGGTTCTTCGCGCAGATGCGGCCGAGCACGCTCGTTATCACTTCAGTGCTGGAGTAGTCGCGCCGCTTGATGCCTTCCGCCAGCTCGACCGCACTCAATTTCCAAAGATCGGTGCTCATCGGCGGTCTCCGTTCATGAACTGCACGACAGCATCGAGCAGCCGACGCGATGGCGCGCCTAGTCCGGACGCTTCTGCGCGAATGCCTCTTTCCCTGGTTGCTCCGCATACGGCGTGCGCAATACGTCGAGCAATTCGTTGATCACCGTGTAGTCGCCCTTCTCGGCCGCATCGATGGCGAGCTGCGCGATGTAGTTGCGCAACACGTACTTCGGATTGACCGCATCCATACCGGCGCGGCGCGTGGACGCATCGGTGCCGTCCCGAAGAAGTCGCGCTGTATACGCGCGCAACCATCCCGTGATGCGCGTGCGAACCTCATCCGTCAGCTGTTCAGGCACGTAGTAGGCATCGAGCAACGGCTCGATCAGCGCGTGTTCGGCCGCATTCACATCGATCTGCGCCAGCCGCCGGAAGAAATCGGTGAGCCCAGCGATGGCGC
>JANLUG010000952.1:0-2857 GCA_031363335.1 Gammaproteobacteria bacterium | reverse complement strand
GACGAGCGATCCCGTGCCGGAGCCGCGACCGGGGCCGACCGGAATCCGCTGCGACTTCGCCCAGTTGACGAACTCCATGACGATCAGGAAATACCCGGAAAAACCCATCTGATTGATGATGCCGACTTCGACCTCGAGCCGGTCTTCATACACGCGACGTTGTTCTGACGACAGCACACGGCCGCGCTCGATCATCACGGTCAAACGCCTGTCGAGCCCTTCGCGCGCCATTTGACGAAGATAGTCGTCGAGCGCAATTCCGTCCGGCACCGGATATTTCGGCAGAAAGTAGGTACCGAGCTGAATCGTGACGCTGCAGCGCTTCGCGATCTCGACGGCGTTCGCGAGCGCCTCGGGTACGTCGGCAAATAGCGCGGCCATCTCGGCCGCGCTCTTGAAGTACTGTTCTTCGCTGTACCGACGAACCCGCCGCGGATCGTTCAGCGTACGTCCTTCCTGGATGCAGACACGCGTTTCATGCGCTTCAAAATCGTCGCGCTCGATGAAGCAGACATCGTTGGTGGCGACCACCGCGAGATCGAGCTCAGTCGCAAGCTCAACGGCAGCGCCGAAATAGGCATCCTCGCCTTCACGGCGGGTGCGTTCGAGTTCGAGATAGTAGCGGTCGCCGTAGACGCGGCTCCAACGCTCCGCATGCGTCCGCGCCGTTGTGGTGTCTCGGCGCAACAGCGCCTGGCCGACATCACCGCGGGTGCCGCCCGACAGCAGGATCACGCCGTCGCTATGCGTCTCCAGCCACGCGCGCTCGACACAGCCGCGTTGCGTTGCATCGAGGTACGACTTCGACACCAGCGTGATGACGTTGCGATAACCCACCTCGTCCATCGCCAGCACGATGCAGCGATACCGGCCGGTCGGATCCGCGGACGCGGCGTCGTGATACGTCAGATCCGCACCCACGATCGGTTTCACGCCCGCACTCAGGCACGCGTCGTAGAACTTGATCAGACCGAACAGGTTGGATCGATCGGTGATGGCCACGGCCGGCATGCCGAGCGCGACCGCGCGATCGACCAGTTCCTGCACCTTCACGAGCCCGTCAGCGATCGAATATTCGGTGTGGACCTTCAGATGGACGAAGCTGCTGCCCATCGCGTCATGTCTCGATTTCGAACATCACCACGGCGCTCGATTCGAGCATCGATTCGCGCATCGGTGCGAAGCTGAGGCGGTGCAGCGGGCATGGTCCGAATCGCTCCAGCGCTTCGAGGTGCGCGGCGGTGGCATAGCCCTTGTGGCGTTCGAAGCCATAATTCGGATAGTACGCGGCGGCCCTGTCCATCTCTCGATCCCGGATCACCTTCGCCACTATCGACGCCGCGCTGATCGACGCCACGCGATCATCGCCGCCGATGATGGCGACCGCGGGCATCGCGAGTTTCGGCGTGACGTTGCCGTCTACGTAGACCACGTCGGGTTGCACCGCGAGATTCGCAACGGCGCGCTCCATCGCGAGCAAACTCGCCCGCAGAATGTTCAACAGATCGATCTCTGCGACTTCAGCTCGCCCGATGCCGACCGCCAGCGCCTGCGATTCGATGATCTCTGCGAGCTCCGCGCGTCGCGCGGCGGTGAGTTTCTTCGAGTCGCGCAAGCCGGTTATCGGCCGCGACGGGTCGAGAATCACGGCCGCGGCAATGACGGGACCCGCGAGCGGGCCGCGGCCCACTTCGTCGACTCCCGCGAGCATCAGGATCGGTGTCGGTTGGTCGTCGAATAAGTCCATTAGCGCTCGATCAACGACAGCACTGCGGAGGCAGCACGTTGATTCGCGCCGCAGCGCAGCGATGCATGCAGCATACGAAAGTCCGTTAAGTGATTGCCTGCGCGTCCCCGTTCGAGTTCGGTGATCAATGCGTCAGCGAGTCGTTCGGGTTGTGCATCGTGTTGCAGCAGTTCCGGAACGAGCCGTCGTCCCGCCAGGATATTGGGTAACGCAACGTATGGAGTGCGTAGCAGTGCTTTCACGATTCGGTAGCTTAACGCGCCGAGGCGGTACGTCACTACCATTGGTTTGCCGAACAACATCGCCTCGAGCGTGCCGGTACCCGACTTCACCAGCGCAGCGTCGGCCGCTGCGAGCGCTCGATGCGCGCCGGATGGCAGCACGCGGATCGCCAGCGCAGGAAATTTTTCCGCGAGCGTCTCGATCGCCAGTTGCGATTGCGCATCGACGCACGGTACGAGGAACAACACGGATCCCAGCGTTTTGTCGACTATTTCGGCGGTCCGCATGAACAGCTCAGCGTGCGCGCCGATCTCGGACATGCGGCTGCCTGGCAACAACGCAATCGTCACCTGGTCCGCGGGAATACCGAGTGCCTCACGCGCGGACACGGTTGCATCGACGGGATCGATTGCATCGGCAAGCGGATGGCCGACAAACTCCGCACGCACGCCATACTCGGCGTATAGCGGCGGTTCGAACGGATACAGCGTCATGACGAGATCCGCCGCGCGACCGATGCGCTTCACACGGCCGCGCCGCCACGCATAGACCGATGGACTCACGTAGTGCGCGGTAGTGATGCCGCGGCGCTTCAGCAACCGCTCGAGCAGCAGATTGAATACGTTGAAGTCGACGCCGACGAAAACGTCGGGGCGATCACGCAGATACGCATCGCGCAACGATCGAATCACGCGCAACAGTCGCGGAAATTGTTTGATCGGCTCGACGAAGCCGTTCATGGCGAACGTACTGAATTCCGCAAGAGGCTCCAGACCCTGCGCCGACATCAACGGTCCACCCACGCCACGAAACCGCGCATCCGGAACACGAGCGCGCAGTGCCTGCATCAGGCCTGCCCCCAACACGTCTCCGGAGGGCTCGCCGGCC
>JANLUG010000917.1:0-2113 GCA_031363335.1 Gammaproteobacteria bacterium | reverse complement strand
GTCGCTCGACCCCATCCGAAGTCGTGCTTCAGATCGAAGCCCGATTCGGCACAACAGCAGCGTGCAATTACAATCGACGCCCCGCGCGTTTGCTTGAGATTTGCCGATGGCCGATTCGCTCCCGAACAAGCTCGACCGCCCCGTGTATGAGGGCGGCGATCACATTCTCGGGAGCACCTCGGCGACCATCACGCTGCTCGAGTACGGCAGCTATACGTGCCCTTACTGTCATTCCGCGCATGAAGTCATCGCGAATCTGCGCGATCGGCTCGGCGACCGGATGCGTTACGTGTTCCGGCATCGGCCGAATACCGGCAATGCCGACGCGCAACGTGCCGCCGAACTCGCCGAATTCGCAGCCGCGACGACGGACCGGTTCTGGCCGGTGCACGACGCGCTGATCAAGCGCGGCCCGACGTTCACGCCGACCGATTTCGAAGAGATCGCCGCCGAGTTCGACCTGGCGCGGCCCGACGAAACGAATCTCGATGCGTGGCGGCAGGCCGAGCAGCGGGTGCAGGCTGACCGTGACAGTTCACAGCGCAGCGGCGCGTTGCTGACGCCGACGTTTTTCATCAACGGTCGCCGCTACGAAGGCGCGTGGGACGAGAACACGCTGACGGAAGCGATGCTCGGCTCGCTCGGTCACCGCCTTCAATCGGCGACGCTGGATTTCGTGCGGTGGGGACCCTCGACGGGTTTTCTGTTGCTGGTGATGTCGATCCTCGGCGTCGCCATCGTGAACTCGTCAGCCGGCCCGGCATTCGAGGCGTTCTGGAACGCGCCGTTCGGCATTCAATGGGGCGACTCCGCGTCGGCGATGCCGCTGCGCGACTGGATCGATCACGGCTTGCTAACGGTGTTCTTTCTCGTCGTCGGCCTCGAGATCAAACGCGAATTCACCGTCGGACATCTCGCGACGCGTCGCGCGGCGATGCTGCCGCTGGCCGCGGCGATCGGCGGCATGACGTTGCCGGCGTTGATTTACCTCGCGCTGGTTCCGGCAGGGCCACTGGCCGCCGGTTGGGGTGTGCCGATTGCCACGGATACGGCATTCGCGATCGCACTGATCGTCGTGCTGCGCGAGCGGGTTTCCGTGGAGTTGCGCGTCTTCCTGACGGCCGCCGTGATCGTTGACGATCTCGTCGCGATCGTGGTCGTTGCGCTGTTCTACTCGGGGGCGATTGATACGCCGTACGTGTTCGCGGCCGTTGCGGTCACTGCGGCGCTCGTCGCGTTGAACTACGCCGGTGTCTATCGGCCGCTGCCTTACGCGGTGCTCGGCCTCGTGCTATGGGCCTGTCTGCACCAGGCCGGCATTCACGCGACGCTCGCCGGTGTGATTCTCGCCATCGTCACGCCCACACGTCCGCCGCCGAATCTGCGCGCGCTGATCGCACAGGCGGATACGGTCATGCACGGCGAAATCGAATACGCGCACGAGGGCGTGCTTCGGCACGGACCGTCCGAGCCCGCCATGCGCGCGCTCGACGCGATTCACGACCGCATCGAATCGCCCGCCGACAAGCTGCTCCGCTCGGTGGAACCCTGGTCGAGCTATTTCGTGCTGCCGCTGTTCGCGCTGTCGAATGCCGGCGTGGTGCTCTCGTTAGACATTGTCGACGGACATCTCGGCCTGATTCTCGCCGTCGTCGCGGGCCTCGTTCTCGGCAAACCCATCGGCATCATCGGTGCGGCTGCACTGGCCGTTCGGCTCGGCATTGCCACGAAGCCCGACGCGTACTCCTGGCGCCAACTACTCGGCGCAGGCGCGCTCGGCGGCATCGGCTTCACGATGTCTCTCTTCATCGCCGACCAGGCGTTCCCGTCAGAAGCCGACTTCGCCGCCGCGAAAATCGCGATCTTCGTGGCGTCTCTCATTGCTGGGACGCTGGGTACGCTGTTGTTGTGGCGCAAGCCGGGTTTGTAGGGAAGAGACGACTTCGGATGGGGTCGAGCGGCGGCGGGTCGGTGCGGCGGACACGCTCGAGCCATCCCTGGGCGCTTATATGGACGCCGCCCGGTTGGCAAGTGACGAGGTCGATCGGGTAGAGGAAGGTGGATGCAGTCTTATATCCGGCCTGTGCCGCATCGAACGCGGGTGGCCTTGATG
>JANLUG010000949.1:0-2720 GCA_031363335.1 Gammaproteobacteria bacterium | reverse complement strand
CGGGACGCCTCCCGGTTCGAACAACGGCAATAACGGGAGACCTCCTGGTTCGAACCACGGGAACAACGGTTCGAACAACGGCAGCAACCCCGGCAGCAGCCCCGGTAACAATCGGTATCGACCGCCCACAGCGACGCGATGAGCAAAGACCTGAAGAAGAAGGGCTTCAAGTTCATCGGCACGACGATCTGCTACGCGTTCATGCAGGCATCGGGTCGCATAGACGATCACCAACGGGGTTGTTGGGTGGCGGAAGAGCAGTGAAGCGCATAGCGCGACGGTAGAACTTTGGCGTCTGGGTTCATTCCGCTATGCGGACGAATCGCTCCAGTTCTTTCAGCTTGTCGGCCACGGCTTCGGGTTTTTGCGAACCGAGCTGAGCCACGACGCGGTCCACACCCAGGTCGGCAAATGCGCGCAGCATGTCGTCGTCGACGCGGTAGGGCGGCGTGATGACGATCTCGAATCCGCGGCGTGAGCGGCCCTCAGCGGCGAGCGCCTTGTCGAGATGCTTCAGTACTTCTGCGGTCTGCTCGGGACCGATCGCGAATCCGTACCAGCCGGAGCCGTAGCGCGCCGCGCGCCGCAACGCCGCCGCGCTGTGACCGCCAACGAGAATGGGCAGGTGCGGTTTCTGAATCGGCTTCGGATCGAGACGGCAATCCGCGAGCTGAAAGTGCTTGCCCTGGTAGCTGGCGACCGGTTGTGTCCACAGTTGCTTCACCAGTTCCAGGAACTCATCGCTGCGTGCGCCGCGATCTTCCCAGCTGTAGCCGCTTGCCAGTACTTCTTCCTTGCACCAACCGACGCCGATGCCGAAGTCCATGCGGCCCTCAGACAGCCAATCCAAGGTCGCGAACTCCTTCGCGGTGTAGACAGGATTGCGTTGTGAGATGAGGGTGATGCCCGTGCCGAAGCGCAAGCGCTGCGTCGCGGCGGCAAGAAAGCCGAAGGTCGCGACCGTGTCGAGCATGCCTGCACCTTCCGGCACCGGCAGCTTGCCGTCGCGCGAACCCGGATACGGGAACTCAGTGCGATCGAACAACACCACGTGCTCGCCCATCCAGATGGAGTCGAGACCAATGCCTTCTGCGCGGCGACCGAAGTCCGCGATGTAGCGCGGCGTGCACAGCGGCGACATGAAGGTTGCGAACACACCGATCTTCATACGCGTTGCTCCTGCTGATTAGCGGCCGACGAACGTCGGTTCACGCTTGCCGACGAACGCAGCCACCGCTTCTTTGTGATCGTCGCTGTTCGTAGCGCGCAGCAGGCGCTCTGCTTCGTGGTCGATCGCCGTGGCGTGATCGATATCCAGCGCTTCGTCGAGGTTGTCCTTGATGTAGCGCTGTGCAACGGCCGGTCCATGTGCGAGCTGGCGTGCAAGAGACAGCGCTTCGGCGTGTAGCTGATCGTCTGCAAAAACGCGATTCACCAGGCCGAGCGCTTCAGCTCGCGCCATGTCTATGCGTTCACCGAGCAGCATCAGTTCGCGTGCCCGCGCTGGACCGACGGCACGCGTGAGCAACCAGGCGATGCCGTAGTCGCCTGAAAGGCCGATGCGCGCGTAACCCGTGCTCACGAACGCGGACTGAGCAGCAACGCGCAAATCACAAGCAAGCGCGATCGCGAGGCCCGCGCCTGCGGCGGGACCCGGCAGCGCCGCAATGCTTGGCTTGCGCAATGCGCGCAATGCACCGGCGATTTCGTGATGGCGCGCGCGCATGGTCTCGTAGCGCTCGTCCGCAGTCGTAGGTTCGGGGTTCGCCGCGCGTGCACCCATACCCTTTACATCACCGCCAGCGCAGAACGCTGCGCCTGCGCCGGTCAGCAACAACGCGCCCACTGCGGCGTCGCGGCCGCGATCGTGAATCTGACGTCGCAGCGCGGTCGTCAGTGCGTCTGAGAGCGCGTTGCGCGCCTCTGGTCTATTCAGCGTGATCACCGCCACGCGATCGATGATGTCGCAGCGCAGCTGGTCCGTGCCTGTATCGATGTGAATGTGCGGTGTCGATTGCGTCATCGAAAATTCTCCAAGCGTGTTCAGTCGCCAGCAATCGGGCTCGGTGTTAGCGCGCCGTGTCCTTGTTCGTCCGTCTCGGCGGCTCGCGCATCCCGCGCACGAAGCGCACGAACGACGTCTGCATGTCGTTGCCGATCGAGGTCGTAGGGCATAAACACATAGGTCGAGAACACGAGCAGCAGCGCGACGACGGCGTAAGCCCAGCCAAAGTTGGTGAGGATGTCCGGTGTTACGGAGGCTTGATCTGCGTGCGGTTGCAGACCAATGAGATCGATTGCCACGCCCGCGACGATGGTGCTGAGACCGGTGGTGCACTTTTGCGAGAACGCATACGAGCCGAAGTAAATCCCTTCCTGGCGACGCCCGTGTTTCAGCTCGTGCTCATCGGCGATGTCGCCCATCATCGATGCGACGGTGACGGAAGCCTGAACGCCAATCGTGGCGCCGAGAAACGCGAGTATGGCGAGTGTGACTTCGAGTACGAACACGTCGCTGGGCATCAGCCCGATCAAGTTGAGTACTACCGGTCCAGTCGACAACGCGCCGGATGCGAGCACGCCGATCACAACGGTCCACTTCTTATCGAAACGGCCGTTGAACCAGGGCACGAAGAACAAGCCGAGGATTGCGCCGGCAAGTCCGGCGAGGCCGATGTGTCCTATGGCCGCTGCCGACAGCTTCCAGAAAAAGGTCTGCA
>JANLUG010000940.1:0-4555 GCA_031363335.1 Gammaproteobacteria bacterium | reverse complement strand
TCCGAGAAGCGGAAGGTGACGTCCGGTATTTGATCGTCGTCCGTCACGGTCAAGGTGCCGTCCGAGATTTTCAGCACCAGATGTTCCTGATCGGATACGTCGAGGCGCACGACCATGTCGACGCCGACGGCGGCTTCCGGCCGGAAGCGGGAGCGAAGTTCGCGTGCAAGTTCTTGCGTTGTCATCGGCGCGATTGAGGCATGCTACGCCGACGAGCGTCAAGCCGCGCGGCCGTGGACGCTCGCTGCATCGGCGAAGTAGAGTACGCGCCTTTCCCCGGTATGGTCGCATCGATGGAGCATCTCTACGACTACCTCGAATTTCTCGCGAAGGCGGCGACCGTCGTCGTTGCGATTGTCGCGGTGATCATCGTTGCCACATCGCTGGGTCTGCGTCGTGCGTCGAGCGAAGGCGGTCATCTCGACGTGCGCAATTTCAACGATCGATTGGAGGATATGAATCGCGCCCTGCGTCACGCGTTTCTGGCGCCGCCGGCGTTCAAGAAGTCGATCAAGCAGGAGGATCGCGCGCGCAAAAAGGCATCCAAAGGACAAAACGATTCGGATGCACGGCGCCGCGTTTATGTACTCGACTTCGATGGCGACCTGCAAGCGTCGAAGGTGGACCACCTGCGCCATGAGATCACCGCGGTGCTCACAAGCGCGCGAGCGCAGGACGAGGTCGTGGTCCGAATCGAAAGTCCGGGTGGAATGGTGCACGGATATGGACTGGCTGCGTCGCAGCTGGAGCGCGTGCGGCAGAACAAAATCCGGCTAGTCACAGCAGTCGACAAGGTTGCCGCGAGCGGGGGGTATCTGATGGCGTCGGTTTCCGATCACATCATCGCCGCACCGTTCGCCCTGGTAGGTTCGATTGGGGTAGTTGCGCAGATCCCGAACGTGCATCGGCTGTTGAAGAAGCACGATGTGGACGTCGAGGTGCTTACGGCCGGCAAATACAAGCGCACGCTGACGGTGTTTGGTGAAAACACCGAACAGGGGCGAGCCAAGTTCGTCGAGGAACTCGAGGACGTGCATGCGCTGTTCCAGGAGTTCGTGCAGGCCAACAGACCGCAGGTGTCGATCGAAGAGATCGCCACCGGCGAAGCCTGGTACGGCCGGCGTGCGTTGGATCATAAATTGATCGACGAGTTGTCTACGAGCGATGCGTATCTGACGAAGGCGTGCGAAGAGGCGGATGTGTACGAAGTCCGTTGGGTCGAACACAAAAAGCCGATTGAGCGTCTGCTGGCACAATTCGCGGAAGGCGCGCGCAACACGTTGTCGCGCCTCGGCTGGGTCTGAACAGAAGGAGCGGAATCATGTCGACGTTTCGAGCACTGGTTGTCGAGAAAACGGCCGATGAAAAGTTCACGCGGCGCGTTGCGGAGCGTTCGACAGACTCACTCCCGGCGGGTGATGTGCTGATCGACGTAAGTTACTCGTCGTTGAACTACAAAGACGGTCTCTCCGCGACGGGAAATCCCGGCGTTACGCGCAACTTTCCGCACACGCCAGGAATCGACGCGGCGGGAACGGTGCTCGAGAGTGCGTCTCCCCAGTTCAAGCCGGGTGATGAAGTCATCGTCATTGGATTTGATCTCGGCATGAATACGTCGGGCGGATTCGGCCAGCGGATTCGCGTTCCGGCGGCTTGGGTTGTACCTCGCCCGTCCGGGCTTGGCCTCGAGCAGAGCATGATCCTCGGCACCGCCGGATTTACGGCGGCGTTGGCCATAGACAAGCTCGAAGCGTCCGGCATGCGACCAAGCGGTGGTCCGGTTCTGGTGACGGGCTCGACCGGCGGCGTCGGATCGGTGGCGGTCATGCTCCTTGCGCACCTCGGATACGAAGTCGCAGCGGTAACCGGCAAGGCGTCGCAACACGATTTCCTGAAGGGGCTCGGCGCGAAGGAAGTGCTTGGACGCGACGCCGTAACCGAAGGTACAAATCGCCCGATGCTGAAGGAGCGCTGGGGTGGCGTGGTCGATACCGTCGGCGGCGACATCCTCTTCAACGCGGTGAAGTCGTTGCGCTACGGCTGCAGCCTTGCGGCATGCGGTCTTGTTGCGTCGCCGCAGTTCGCCGCGACGGTGTTGCCATTCATCCTGCGACACGTGAATCTGCTTGGCATCGACTCGGTTCAGTTGCCGCTGGCGGAAAAGGCTCGAATCTGGAACAAGCTCGCCGGCACGTGGAATTTGGAGCGGCTGGCGACGCTGAAGGTCGGCTTCACACTTGCGACCATATCCGCAGGAATCGACCGAATTCTTGCCGGCGAGATGGTAGGGCGTGGCGTTCTGGATCATCGCGGCTGAACGAAACGGTTGGCACGGTGGACTCAGCTCCGGCGTAGCCGGTCCGACACCGCGATCGGGCTCGGATACCGGAAGATCACGATGTACGTCGATATGACGAACGTCAGCACGGTCGCGCCCTGAACGACGTGTGAAGCCGCGTCGCTCATCAACGCAATGCTGGTAGCTAGATACGCGACCAACAACGAAAATTCGCTCGTCTGTCCCAGTCGCACACCTGCCTCCCACGCGACCTTCGTCGAATCCCCCTGCCACGCGATCAACCAGCGGAACACCAATGGCTTCAAGCCGATCAGCAGCACGGCCAGTACGAACGTCGGCAGCGCAACTTGAAGCATCAGGTCGAAGTGAATTGCTGCGCCGACGGAGAAGAAGAACATGACAAGGAAGAAGTCGCGCAGCGGCCGGAGATTCTCGGCGATGTACTGCGCAATCGGACTCGTTGCCATCGAAACGCCTGCAACGAACGCCCCAATTTCCAGCGACAGACCGATTGCCTTCGCGCCGCTCGCAACCGCGAGACACCAGCCGATCGCGGCCAGAAATATGAATTCGTGGAACGCGTCGAACTTGTGGATCAGCGGAAGTACGAGGAAGCGAACCACCACGAACGCGACGAGCACCAGCGACGGCAGCGCCACAAACACCTCGACGATGCTGCCCACTGCGTCCGTCACGGACGTTCCGCGTCCCGAAAGAATGATCAGCGCCAGAATTGCGATCAGGTCCTGGATGAGCAACAGACTGACCACCAACTCGCCGATATGCCGGTGGTGCAGCACGGTCGTCGGCAACAGTTTCAGACCGACGATCGTGCTCGAGAACATGCACGCCGTTCCGGCGATGGTCGAGTCGATCCATGAGAATCCGAACGCCCGCATGACGCCGACCGACACGACAAAGAAGATTAATGAGCTGATCACCGCTGTAACCACGGCGGAGCCCACCATGTTTTTCAGTTTGGATGGTTGAAGATCGAGACCGACGAGAAACAGCAGAAAAATGATCCCGAACTCCGAGATCTCCGAGACCATCGCTGCATCGTTGACCCAACCGTGCCCATGCGGTCCGGCAATTCCGCCGACTGCGATGTACGCGACGAGGAGGGGCTGGCGCGTATACAACGCCGCAGCCGCGAGTACGGCGGCGCCTGCGAAAATCAGGAAGAACGATTCGACGATCCCGGCGTGCATGCGTGACGAGCAACGTGACGGCTCGACCGAGTATGACAGTTGACCCGGTGCACTACACCGGGCGAAGGCTATTTTGGGCCGCGCGCAACCCGGCGAAAAGCAGGCCGCGGATCGATGACGGATCCCTGATAGAAATCCGTCAGCGACTTCATGGCTGCGAGGGCGACGGTGGGGTCGTGCCCGTCGGGAAGCTGATAAGAGTCGATGCCGCAACGTTGCATGTAGTGCAGCAGGTCCTCGTGAACTGCGCCGATCGCGCGGAGTTCCCCAGTGAAACCGTATCGGGTCCGAAGCAATACCGCGAGTGAGAGTCCGCGGCCGTCGTTGAACGCCGCGAATCGGATGGCAATGAGCGAGAGCTTCTTCAGCAGTGGGGCGATCTCTTCCGGTTCGGCGTCGCCGGCAAGCCAGACGCCCACTTCACGGTTGGAAGTGAAGAGGTCCTCGGCATGCGCAACCGCATAAGCCGCGGGGACGATGCTGCGCGGCGCAACAGTATCGTCAGAGATCTCGTCGCGTAGCGTCCACTCGTCGGAGACTACGCGCCCGCTCTTAATGAGCGTCGGCATAGATACGCTCCTTGAACGGTGCTATGCCGATGCGACGGTAACAATCGAGGAACCGCTCGCCGTCGTCGCGATGGGCTACGTACACTTCGAGAATCTGGTCGATCACATCGGGAACGGCGGCACGCGAGAACGATGGGCCGATGATCTCCGCGAGCGACGAGTCGCGACCGGCATTGCCGCCTAGTGAAATCTGGTACCACTCTTCGCCTTTCTTATCGACGCCGAGAATGCCGATGTGGCCGACGTGGTGGTGACCGCACGCATTCATGCAGCCGGAGATATTCAGGCTGATGTCGCCGAGATCGTACAAGTAGTCGATATCGTCGAAACGCTGCTGAATCGCCTCTGCAATCGGAATCGATTTGGCGTTCGCAAGTGAGTAATAGTCGCCGCCCGGGCAACAGATGATATCCGTCAACTTGCCGAGATTGGCGCAGGCGAGGCGTTGGCTGCGCGCGAAGTTCCACAATGCGAGC